>DASTOZ010000085.1:0-5911 GCA_035762365.1 Pyrinomonadaceae bacterium
CGCCGCCTGGACCACACCGTGTTCAAAACGTTCCTTCATCTCGTCAACCGCTCCCGGCAAACGAGTATCCAGGACGATTGTGATCCGCCGCTCGTCCTCGGAAGTAAACTCGCGCACCGTCAACCGCCGCGACCTCGCCGTCGCTTTCCAGTCGATGTATCGGAGGTCGTCCTGCGGCTGATAGTCACGCAGCGAAAAGAGGTCGTGTCCCGCACCACGCCGCAATGAAGGATTACGCCCAGCGTACATCGGCAACAGGTGCAGCTCGTCGCTGATCACTTCCGGCTTCGGATAGACGATGATGTCGACGTTGCGCGCGCGCAATCGTCGTCGCCGCCGGAAGAACCCGAACGGAAAACGCGTCGACAATTCAAACCCGTCGATCAAGACGTGCCCGCGCTGCGGAAACAACTGGTCGACGCGCTGTTCAGCCGCTGCATGATGCGGCACGTAACTGAAGTAGGCCAGCAACCGCTTCGCATATCGCTTGCGACGCTTCCCACTCTCGCCAGTTGGACCACGCGCCTCAACCATGATCGAAAACGACGGCAGCACTCGCTTCGTGTTGCGCAACGTGACAATCACCGGCGCCGGTTCCGCCGCAAAGATGTGATCCGGGAAACGCGCCGATACGGTCAAGTCGCGCAACGAAGCACGCGCGGCGATCCAGCCGACAAAGAGCGTCGACACCAACAACGAGAACACCAGAAACAGCAGATTGTTTCCCGTGTTCCAGGCCGCAAATCCGACGACGACGATGATGATGAGAAACACACCGCCGCCACTCGTCGGTTCAACCGGAAAATCCAGGTTCGCGACTTCGACTTTTGCGGAACGCGCCAGCGGCGGCACGATAAAGATCGTCAACAGCAGCGCGATCAGGAGTGAAAAGATCGCTGCCGCGCCGGCGAGTGTCGCATCGTTTTGCCGGCGGGCCATCACTGTCACCAGCGCGGCAGCGAGTCCGGCGAGGACCAGCAGTGTGCCTAGAACAACACGGAATGCCGAGGACTTAGCGGGAAACAGATCGGAAAATCTCACAGCGGGACGCTGACAGTCTTCAGAATTTCATTGAGCACTGCTTCAGCTTCTTCACTGCGACGAAGCGAAGACGAGAACCGCGAGCTAACCACGATGCGGTGTGCGAAAACGGGGACCACGAGACGTTTGATATCGTCCGGAATGCAGTAGCTGCGTTCTTCGCCGAGCGCCAACGCCTGCGACGCGCGAAACAGCGACAGCGTTCCACGGGGGCTGACGCCCAGATCGAGCATCTCGGAGGCACGCGTGGCGGCGACGATGCGCATCAGGTACTGGACCAGCGCGTCGTCAACTGAAACACTCGCCACCGCGCGCTGAAGTTCAACCACTTCGTGCGCGCTCATCACCGGGTGCAACTCGATCAGCGGATCCGTGTACTCGCGATCGCGCAGGATTCGTTCTTCATCAACCGGCGCCGGGTATCCGATCCGCAGGCGCAACATGAAACGATCGAGTTGCGATTCAGGCAATGGATAAGTGCCGTGATGCTCGATGGGATTCTGGGTCGCGAGAACGATGAACGGCGCGGGCAGATGATGCGTCGTGCCTTCGACTGTGACGTGACGTTCGGCCATCGCTTCGAGCAACGCCGACTGCGTCTTGGGAGTCGTGCGATTGATCTCGTCGGCGAGAACGACGTTCGCGAAGACCGGGCCGGGCTTCCATTCGAAAAGGCCGCTGTGCTGGTTGTAGACGGACAGCCCGATCACGTCTGAAGGCAACAAATCGGACGTAAACTGGATTCGTTGAAAACTACAGCGAAGCGCGCGCGCCAGTGCGTGGGCCAGCGTCGTTTTGCCCACCCCCGGAACGTCTTCAACCAGCAGGTGCCCGCCCGCGATGAGCGTGACGATCGCGAGGCGGATCGCTTCGGGCTTGCCTTGAATGACAGTTTCGACCGCCTGCTGCAACCGCTCGATCTGTTCGGCTGCCTGTGCGCTCGTCAATTGTCCGGTTTCGAGTGTTTCGAGGTTTCGCATCAAATTGGCTGCATTCTACATGCTATGAGCACGCGTCGCACGCAAAAGTTGGCCGCCGCCTTGGTCATCCACAGTCGACAATCCCGCTCACGGAAGTGGGTGGATTGTTCACTGGCAACCTACACTCAGACCACCCTCCCCAAAGAATCCCACCTACGACAGTTCGTGGATTGTTCATTTCCGGCCATCAGCTTAGGCGGGAAGTGAAGCTTCCACCGACTGCCGTTGGTGGGATTCAGGATTTTGGGGTCAAGATTGTCCTGCGATATGACGTAAGAACGTTCCTGTAGTAGACTAAGGCCCGTTTGAAAACGGGCAAAACGAGGCAAAAAGCGGAACCCGCACAATACCGCTTCGTGTAATTTGCCCGAGGAGGAATTATGGAACCCCTAACGAAGAAACAGAAAAACCAGCGCGGCTTCTCGCTGATCGAGTTGATGATCGTTATCGCCATCATCGGCATTCTCATCGCCGTCGGCGTAACCGGTTACAAAGCAGCCATGCGCGCGGCAAACGAAGCCGCCGCGGTCAAGACGCTGCGCGTCATCGCCGAGCAGCAAATGCTCTATTTCAACTCGCACCAGCGCAGCACCTTCGGCTCGTTTGAAGAGATGCGCAAGGAAAACCTGCTCGACCAGCGTTTCGACGGCGCGACCCCGATCCTGGACGGTTACGTTTACACGATGAAGGTCATTCCGAAGTCCACCACGGAGCAGGCAGGCTACACGATCAACGCCGATCCGCAGGTTGCGGAAGGCGTCAGCGCGACCGGCAGGAACCACTACTTCGTCTCGTCAGACACGAACACGATCCACGTCAACGCGACCCAACCGGCGTCCGCAAACGATCCGCCGATCGGCCAGTAAGAGAACCTCGTAGTTTCAGATCAAGAACGCCGGCGACCAGATAATTGTCACCGGCGTTTTCGTCGACCGTCCCATCGCCCCACCTTCCACAAAATAGGCAACAAATACCAACACACGCGCAATCTATTACTTATAACTAAGAGTGAGTAATGGAGGGGAAAACTATGCTCGGAAGCGTACAAAAAGCACTGTTTGTTGCTGTGATCAGTTTCTTGGTATTGACGCAGGCGCCGTCATTTGCGACGGCCCAAACGAATCCTCGGCTCGTCCGCCAGATCCGCAACGAGCTCGTGACGTTGCCTTATTACGGCGTGTTCGACTGGCTCACATACGAGGTGCAACCTAACGGCACTGTGGTTCTGCGCGGCCAGGTAGTAAGACCGAGCACGCGGTCTGACGCAGAAGGACGCGTCAAGGACATTGAAGGTGTCACAAACGTCGTCAATCAGATCGAGACGCTGCCGCTTTCACCAAGCGACGATCGCTTGCGAATCGCGCTCTATCGTCAGATTTACGGTTATAACTCGCCGCTGTTTCGATACGCGCACCAGGCGGTGCCGTCGATTCACCTGATCGTGAATCGCGGACACGCCACGCTGAAGGGTGTCGTCGCGACTCGTGCCGACGCAAATATCGCGAACATTCGCGCCCGCTCTGTGCCGGGCCTGTTCAGCGTCAAGAACGAGCTGACAGTGGAAAGCGAGCAGCCGCGTTAAAGCGCAGCACTGACGATTTACAGCTTGCCGGACGCGACTCGCTCGAGTCGTTGATCCGGCAAGGGCCACGACTGGAGGATACTGAAATCCGACACGTCCTTGAACACAAATAGCGGCGCGTCACTCTCTCGCTGTGCTCTCAAGTTGATAAAACTGATTCCACTCACGTCGTTCAGCCACAACGGCGGCCTCGCGTCGGGCTTGAGATAACTCAACTCGACGTCACGCATCTGCAATCCCTTTACGTGCCTGATAAAAAACCCGTACGCGGGCAGGTCTCCAAACATCGCCGGTTCGGGATACACCGTTTCCCTCTCCGGCGGATCGAGTGCGGCTTGTTGCTTTGTTCCGCCGCCCTGCGCGTAGATGCGAATGTTGCTCAACCGCACGTCTTCGATCATCGACCCGGGAACACCGCTGATGATCGATGCATATTTCGGATCGGCATTATGCACGACGACGTTGCTGATGATTACTCGACGCAATGCGCCGGCTTTCGTCGTTTCCTTTGGACCACGCAGGCGCGATCCGAGACGGAGGAAGATCGGCGAATTGCTGATGTCGCGCATCGTGATGTTCGAGATCGTCACGTCTTCGAGCAACGCGCCGTCGACTGCTTCGAGCGCCAACCCGCGCGAGTAATCGAAGACGCAGTTGTTGATGGTGATGTTTTTGAAGCCGCCGTTCGACTCCGTGCCAAACTTGATGCGCCCCGTCGGGCTGAACGTGCCGTTCGCGTTTCGGAAGTCGCGTTTGTAGGTGCCGTCGAGGAGCGTGCCTTCGTCGTATCCGCTCACCTGGCAGTTTGTGATCGTCACGTTCTCGGTCGCGCGCGCATAGCCGAGACCGAGCGAACTCTTGAGACAAATGCCGTCGTCGAATGGCGAGTTGATCGTCGCATTCGAGATGCGGACGTTCTTGCAGGAATCGACGTTCATGCCGTCGCGGTTCGTGTCGATCTTGACGTTGTCGATGGTGAGATTGTCGACGCCGGTCGCGAGTATTCCGAAGTGACCGCCGTGAAGGATGCTGATGTCGCGAATGATCACGTTGCGACACAGTTTCAAAGCGATCGACTTGTTGCCCCAGCCTGTCTCCACCGCATCACGTTGACTCGGATAACCAAAGGGGGCAAGTTTCGGATCGGGGACGACATTCGCCAGCGCATCGTTCTGTTCCTTCGTCCGCGACTGATTGCCGGTGCGGACGAGACCTTTGCCCCAGATTCTTCCGGGCCCCGAGATCGAGATGTTCTCGAGGTTCTCTCCCCAGATCAAACTGTTGTGCCAATGACTGTGACCGAAGTCCTGGTACTGGTCCCATTGGTTCGGCTCGGGCGCATCGTATTTGCCGTCGCCGTCACGCGGATCGGCCGCGAGAATCGTCGCGCCGTGCGAGATGTACAGTCCGACGTTACTCTTGAGTCGAATCGAGAACGAGCGATAGGCGCCCGCGGGAAAGAAGACGGTACCGCCTCCAGCCGCGGCGGCCGCGTCGATGGCTTTGTTGATGGCCGCACTGTCGAGCGCCTTGCCGTTGCCTTTCGCGCCGAACTTTCTGACGTCGAAAATACCGGCAGCGGGCAAGGGCAGGTTCTTTTGTGTAACAACAGCGGTGGAGCGCGACTGAGCGGTGGAGTTATAAGCGAGGGCGCAACAACACAGCGCCAGAACAATGACCGCGAGTAGCGATCGCCTAATTGGTCTGACCATTGTGACTCCCGAATCTGAATTGATGTGACTTGATGATTGCTGAAAGTCAAGCGAAGCACCTGTAACATTACTCGCGAGAGCCTGTCAATCACAAACTACGACCTGAATGGTTCAACCATTGTTGAAGACGCGGGAGACGTTGCTGAGTTTTCTGGACGACTGTCTGGGCCGCGGAAACGCAACGGCGGTGGTGAGCCGGCGTGGATTGCGGCGCGTCGAGTGGAGCTCGGCCGAGGTTGCGAAGAACGCTTTCCAGTTTGCGCGCGAGCTCGAGGCGCGCCGGATTTCGCGTGGCGATCGCGTGCTGTTTTGGGGTGAGAACGGCGCCGAGTGGATCGCGGCGTTCTTCGGGTGTTTGTTGCGCGGCGTGGTGGTGGTGCCGCTCGATCTCAAGTCCGCGCCGGATTTTGTAGACAGAGTGCAGCAACAGGTCTCCGCGAAACTCCTGCTCACGGACCAGACAGAAACACGGATTGAAATTCCAGTCATCACGTTTAGTAAGTTCACCGACTTAATTCATAAACACTCTGACGAGGCGTATGTCTCGACTGGAATCACACCTGACGACCTGGTCGAGATCGTCTTCACTTCAGGCA
>DASTOZ010000086.1:0-2176 GCA_035762365.1 Pyrinomonadaceae bacterium
GCCTCCCATCGCTGTTTCCTGTTTAAGGAGTTGCGTGGCGAAGCGGGGCGAGTCGATCAGGAGATTGCCGCCTTCGTTCGCGGGACGCGTGATCAGGTAACTCCACGCGCCGAAACTTGATTCTGACGTGAAGCCGCAGAAGTAAACGTTGTCGTCGATCGGCATCGGAAACGCATCGATGCCGATGTGAGCGTCGTGTCGCTCGGTTGTGCCGATCGATCCGGTTGGACATGACACGAGCGCCATCATTGCGCGTCTGACTTCATCTTCGTTTTCGGGTTGATGATAAACGCTGCACTGATCGCCGTGGTCGCGAAAGATCGCGGGCGCCAGTTGACTGCAAGTGTCGCAGTCGATGCAGGTGGAATCTACAAAGAAATCGCCCGGTACATTCTCCGGTAAACGCTGTTGCAGGCTTGCCATGTTGATAAGGCACAGATCGCACAGAGCAAGGCTAAATGTCAAACTCGTTGATTAACCGGTGCAGGTAGGAACGGCTGATGCCGAGTTTTTTGGCGGCAGCGACTTTGTTGCCTTCGCTTTGGAGGGCGTTCATGATCATCCGCTTCTTCAACGCGTCAACGGCGCCTTCGAGCGTCGACTCGTCGCCGGCTTTTGTGCCGGGAAGCACCCGCAGCATCTTCTCGGGTACGAATTCGAGTCCGAGCGTCGCGTCGCTACTGAGCACAACGAGACGTTCGATCAGATTTTCAAGCTCGCGAACGTTGCCCGGCCATTCGTACTCCTGCAACACCTCGATCAGTGCGGGTTCGAGCTCCGGAGTCGGCTGATGGTATTTCGCGGCAGAGGCCGCAGCGAAGTGCGCGGCGAGAAGCGGAATATCGTCCTGGCGTTCACGTAGTGGTGGCAACGTCAGCGGCACAACGTTGAGGCGGAAAAACAGATCCTGTCGAAACCGTCCGGCCGCGACTTCTTTTTCGAGATCGCGATTGCTTGCCGCGATCAACCGAATGTCGACCGTTAGCGTCTTATTTCCGCCGACGCGCTCAAACTCACGCTCCTGCAACACGCGCAACAGTTTCACTTGAACTGCCGCACTCAGATCGCCGATCTCGTCGAGAAACAACGTGCCACCGTTTGCGAGTTCGAAACGACCCTTGCGTGTTTGCGTTGCCGATGTGAACGCGCCCTTCTCGTGACCAAACAGTTCCGATTCGATCAACGTCTCGGGCAGCGCCGCACAACTGACCGCGACGAACGGTCCCGTGGAACGCGGACTTTCCTGATGAATCGCGCGCGCCAGCATTTCCTTGCCGGTGCCGTTTTCGCCGCACAACAAAATCGTCGCGCTGGTCGCCGCCGCCGATCGCGCCTGTTTCAGCACGCGCTCCAACGCTCGGCTGCCGCCGAGTAAATGCGCAAATCCGGGCGGACGCGACAACTCATCACGCAAGCGCCGGTTCTCGATCTCGAGCTGCCGCATGCGCGCCGCCTGGCTGACGATGTGCAGCAGTTCACCGGGATCGAGCGGCTTTTCGAAGAAACCATACGCGCCCCGATTGACGGCTTCGAGCGCGGCGCGCTTCGAGTCGCTGCCCGTGATCACGACCACTTGCAGCGGCGGATCCTGTGCGCGCGCGACGTCGATCAGTGCGAGTCCTTCGCGGATGTCGTCGAGGTGTGGTGGCAAGTGCAGGTCGCTGACGACGACCTGGATGTCGTGCTCGTTGATCAGCTTGCACGCTTCTTCGCGCGACGCTGCCTGGTGCACGTGATAGTCAGAAGCAAGGGCCCAGTACAATCCACTGCGCACAGCGTCGTCGTCATCGACAACGAGAACGGTACCCTTCGGCTCTGCTTGAATATCCATTTCTTTCGACTTTCCACAGAGTAATGCACCAAACCGCACGTATGCTTGGCGATACCTGGGCAGGTACTACTAGAGGAACGAGCGTAACGGGCATGCTAAAGAAGGTTTTTGCCGCAACCCTTCTGGTTACGCCTGTCGTTGTGTGGCCGATGGTAGCACGACGCGAAATGTGGTTCCAGCGCCTTCGACGGACTGCACGTCGATCGTACCGCCGCTCGCGCGTACAACTTCACGGCACGTGTACAGACCGAGTCCGATTCCGCTTTTTTTCGTGGTGGCAAAAGGACGGAACAGCCGGTTCTCGATAAAGATTCGACTCATTCCGGGGCCGGTATCGCTGATGGA
>DASTOZ010000087.1:0-2831 GCA_035762365.1 Pyrinomonadaceae bacterium
AGGCGGCGCCGGCTTCATCGGATCGCATCTCGTCGATCGACTGCTCGCCACCGACGTCGAACACATCACGGTAGTCGACGACTTCAACGATTTCTACAACCCCGAAGTCAAGCGAGACAACATTCGCGATCATCTAAAAGACACGCGTTACGATCTCGCCGAGGTCGATATCCGTGATCAAAAAGCTCTCGAACAAGCGCTCGCAAACAAACAGTTCGACTGCATCGTTCATCTTGCGGCACGCGCGGGCGTTCGACCATCGCTCACACAACCGCAGCTCTACAACGAAACGAACGTTACCGGCACGTTGAACCTGCTCGAGTTCGCCCGACAACACGACATCAAACAGTTTGTCTTCGGCTCATCGTCTTCCGTGTACGGCATCAACGCCAAAGTCCCGTTCAGCGAAGACGATCCGATCCGACAACCCATCTCGCCATACGCCGCGACCAAAGGCGCGGGCGAACTGCTCTGTCACGCGTACTCGCATCTGTACGGCATTCGCTGCATCTGCCTGCGGTTCTTCACGGTCTATGGACCACGTCAGCGCCCGGATCTGGCGATTCACAAGTTCGCGCGCCTGATCAGCCAAGGCAAACCGATCCCGGTCTTCGGCGACGGCGCCACGCGCCGCGATTACACCTACGTCGACGACATCATCGACGGCGTCGTCGCCGCGATCGATTACGACACGAGCGACTATGAAGTCATTAACCTCGGTGAGTCGCGCACGGTCGAACTGCGCGAGCTAATCGCGCTACTCGAAAAGGAGCTAGACGCCCACGCAATAATCGATCGCCAGCCGCCGCAGCCGGGCGACGTTCCGCAAACCTACGCCGACATCACGCGCGCGCGCTCTCTGCTCGGTTACAATCCGCAAACCCAGATTGAAGAAGGCCTGCACCGCTTTGTTGACTGGTTCAGGGGAAAACTGTTCTAAAATGCGCGACAGATGAAGATTCTCGACGACCCCCGAACCCTGAACGTGAACGACGTCGCACCAGCCGCCGGCGTAGCGCCTGAAGTCTCGATTTTTCTGCCTGTCTACAACGAAGAACCGAACCTCATGCCGCTGCACGCGAGGCTCGACGAAGCGCTGAAGACGCTCGATCGCTCGGCGGAGATCGTCTACGTCGACGATGGTTCGACCGATGGCAGCTTGAAGATTCTGCGCGAGATTGCCGAGCTTGACCCGCGCGTTCGCGTCGTCGCCCTGCGTCGCAACTACGGCCAAACAGCAGCGATGGCCGCCGGCATCGACGCCGCGAGCGGGAAGGTCCTGATTCCGATGGACGCCGACCTGCAAAACGACCCGGCCGACATCAAACGCCTTCTCGAGAAACTCGACGAGGGTTACGACGTCGTCTCTGGTTGGCGCAAGAATCGGCAAGACAAAATGTTCACGCGCAAGATTCCATCGATGATCGCAAACCGCATCATCTCGTGGATCGGCGGCGTCCCGTTGCACGACTATGGTTGTTCGCTGAAAGCTTACCGGCGCGAGTCGTTGCAGGACGTGCGCTTGTACGGCGAGATGCACCGGTTCATTCCGATTTACGCATCGTGGGCGGGCGCGCGCGTGACTGAGCTTCCGGTGAAGCATCACGCCCGCACGATGGGCAAATCGAAATATGGTTTATCGCGAACGCTGAAGGTCGTCTTCGATCTGATGACGATCAAGTTCATGGCTTCGTATCAAACGAAACCGATCTACGTGTTTGGCATGTTCGGCATGCTCGCGTTTCTGATCTCGCTGTTCGCGGGGCTGTACGCCGTATTTCTCAAACTCTTTCACAAGGCCGACTTCGTGCAGACCCCGCTGCCGATTCTGACGATCGTGATGTTTGCCGTCGGCGTACAGTTTTTATTGATGGGACTGCTCGCGGAGATGCTCGTGCGCACGTATCACGAATCGCAGGCAAAGGCGATCTACGCCGTCCGCGAACGGCTCGGATTCAAAAACAACAATTCGTAAACAGCATGTGCGGAATTACCGGTTGGGCCAATCTCGATTCACATACGCCGCCATCTGACGGCGCGAAGGACCTGCTGCACGCGATGTGCGAGCGGATGGTCCATCGTGGGCCTGACTCGGAAGGCCTGTACGTCACGACGGGCGCTGCGCTCGGCATGCGACGGCTCGCCATCATTGATCTGGTCACCGGCGAACAGCCGGCTTTCAACGAAGACCGATCCGTCGCCGTGATTCTAAACGGTGAGATCTACAACTATCGCGAACTGCGCGCCGAGCTCGAAAAACGCGGACACGCGTTTCACAGCGCGTCTGACACTGAAGTGCTGCCGCATCTGTACGAAGAGTACGGCGACGACATGGTCCGCCAGCTAAACGGCATGTTTGCGTTTGCTCTTTGGGACAGCAAACGCCGCCGTCTCTTGATCGCGCGCGATCGATTCGGTGAGAAGCCGCTGTACTGGGGCGTGTTCGACAACACGCTGTTGTTTGCTTCCGAGCCGAAAGTATTGTTGGCCCACCGGACAGTCAGACCGACGCTCAATCTTCAAGCCCTGCGACACTATCTTTCGTTTGACTACGTGCCCGCGCCGCTTTCGATCTACGCCGGGATCAACAAACTAGCAGCGGGCCACAGGCTGACACTCGAAAATGGGCGCGTCGACGTCCAATGTTACTGGCACTTGAGCTACAAGACGGCTGACCCGGTTCCGAGTGAAGACGAAGCAGTCGAGCAGTTGCGCGAGTTGTTGGCCGACGCCGTACGCATGCGACTCGTTTCCGATGTTCCGCTCGGCGTTCTGCTTTCCGGAGGCGTGGATTCTTCAACCGTGGCCGCGCTCGCGGTACGGGCGTCGTC
>DASTOZ010000088.1:0-5287 GCA_035762365.1 Pyrinomonadaceae bacterium
GTCGATGTCGTCGCCGCCGAGATGGGTGTCACCATTCGTCGACTTAACTTCGACGACGCCTTCGCCGACTTCCAGTATCGAAATGTCGAATGTACCGCCACCGAAGTCGAACACGGCGATCGTTTCGTCCTTCTTCTTATCCAGGCCGTATGCGAGTGCCGCCGCTGTCGGCTCGTTGACGATGCGCATCACTTCGAGACCGGCGATCTTGCCCGCGTCTTTGGTCGCCTGGCGCTGCGAATCGTTGAAGTATGCCGGCACGGTGATCACGGCTTTGTCGACTTTCTGACCGAGATAGTCTTCAGCCGATTGCTTCATCTTTTGCAGGATGATTGCCGAGATCTCCGGCGGGCTCCACTCCTTGCCCCCCGCTCCGATTCGGACGTCGCCGTTGCCGGATCCTTGAACCTTGTATGGAACCTGTTTGATTTCTTCCGTAACTTCGTTATAGCGACGTCCCATAAATCGCTTGATGGAATAGACGGTATTTTCCGGATTCGTAACCGCCTGACGTTTGGCGACTTGGCCGACGAGGCGGCTGCCGTCTTTGGTGAAGGCCACGACTGATGGCGTGGTGCGGCCGCCTTCGGAGTTTGTGATCACGGTGGGCTCACCGCCCTCCATCACCGCCACCACCGAGTTGGTTGTTCCGAGGTCAATTCCAATAATCTTGCTCATGTGTTTCTAATCTCCAATGACTACAGTTGAACGCCCGGACAATATAAGACCTGAGTGTCTTATTGTCAAGTTTTGTTGAGCGTGGATCTGTCCTCGTTAACGAGTTTGGAGACGAAGAAGACGTAGTGGGCGCCGGAGAGGACGGAGAAGGCGAAGACGGTCGTGTAGACCGTGGGAAGGTAGTAGCCCGTGCCGCATGGGACGCTGGCGGCGAAGATGATCAGGCCAATCGCGACGATCTGCACGGTCGTGTTGATTTTCCCCAGCATCGACGGGCGAAAACCGCGAAATCCGGTCACGATGTTGATGGCCGCGGCGCCGACCAGGATAAAGATGTCGCGGCTAATGACGGCTACCGTGACCCAGAACGGGACGGGCAGATGAGATGGCAAAGGCTGTGGAAAAACCGACCGCATCGACAGGACAACGAAGGCCGTGACGAGCATCAGTTTGTCGGCAATCGGGTCGAGTATGGTGCCGAGTTGCGACTTCTGGTTGAAACGGCGCGCGAGCAGTCCGTCCAGTCCGTCTGTGACCCCGGCAAAAACGAAGACGGCCAGCGCGAGCACGAAGTTTTGATAGAAAAGCAGCGAGACGAAGACCGGAATCAAAACCATCCGGAAAACGGTAAGGAGGTTGGGAACGGTAATGATGCGTGCGGACATGGATTTGTTGGCGATTGCCAATTGCCAATTGCCGATTGTAAACGCTGAAAACCTGGCGAGACGAGAAGCCGATGCTAACGAGACCGATCACGAGCGAACAAATCGGCAATCGGCAATCGTCAGTCGACAACCGAATCTTGCTTGTTGCTGCGGAGCTCCAACAAGGAGATCTCAGGAGGGCATCCGTATCTGATGGGTAGCACCACGGTCCCAAGACCGCGGTTGACGTAAATCTGCGTATTTCCCTGGCGCCCAAGCCCTTTCAGCATGCGCCGGCGCGGACGGCCCGAGGCACTCCGCTCGCCTCGAATTGCCACCTGTCCGCCGTGCGTATGACCGCTCAGCACGAGATCGACGGACGCTCGTGCGGCGCGTCGAAGAATGACGGGATTGTGCGCCAGCAGAAGTTTCATCTCGTCGCTGCGAGCTCCGGCCAGCGCCAGCGAGAGATCCTCGAGACCAACCATCGTATCGTCCACGCCGGCGAGCCAGATGCTTTCGCCTTTCAGCTCGAAGTGCATGCCTTCGTTGATCAGGACGGTGATTCCTTCCGCGCGAAACAGATCGGTAATCAACGCGGCATCGGTCCAGTGGTCGTGATTTCCGAGGACGGCGTAGACGCCGTAGCGCGCTTTCAGGCGGCCCAACATCTCGGCGCACGGTGCAGCGTAACGACGCTCTTTCGAGATGTAGTCGCCAGTCAGGGCGATGATGTCAGGTTTCAGGCGGTTTGCAGTGTCGACTGCCCGTTCGATCTGTTCGCGATCTGAGAACGGGCCGTGGTGGACATCTGAAAGTTGAACCACGCGAAAACCGTCGAAAGCCCTGGGAAGTCGATCGATGTGGATGCGTTCATGCTCGATTGTGAGCATGTAAGGCTCGGTAAGCGCAGCGCGGGCGACGTGCGTCAGACTCACCGCCAGTGACCGTAGGGGAGTTTCTGGTCTTTTGGAACCGCCGTAAGGCGCGACACGTCTACGCTGGTTCCATCGAATCGGAGTCGCCATCTTTTTTCTGCTTGAGTAGCGCGCAACCTGCCGGGCAAAGCGCTTGGGTGGGGCGCATTATAGAGACCCGACCGTTCGGAAGCAAATCGATAGGCGATTTAGATGTTATCTTGGCTGCATGACCCACGGACTGGATCCGGCCGTTTTGATTGGCGTCGCCGTGATGCTCGTGATGGCCAAGCTGGGCGGCGAGATTTTTGAACGGATGGGGCAGTCGTCTGTCCTCGGTGAGCTGGGTGCGGGCGTCTTGCTGGGAAGCCTGGTGATTTTCGGGTTTACGCGGGTCGAGCCGCTGAAGACGAACGAGACTATTGCGGCGCTCGCCGAGTTGGGCGTGATCATCCTGCTGTTCGAGGTCGGGCTGGAATCCGACTTGCGGCAGATGATCGAAGTCGGGTGGTCGTCGCTGCTGGTCGCGTTTTTGGGTGTCGTGGCGCCGTTTCTCCTGGGCTGGGCAGTGTCGGCGTACTTTCTTCCGGACGCGCCGACGCTGACGCACGTCTTCATTGGCGCGACTTTGTGCGCGACGAGCGTGGGCATCACAGCGCGAGTGTTTCGGGACCTGGGGAAGCTGGCGACGCGCGAGGCGCGGATCATTCTTGGTGCTGCGGTGATCGACGACGTGCTTGGTCTATTGGTGCTGGCGATCGTGGCGGGTGCGATCAGGGCGGCGGCGGCAGGCGGTGCGCTGTCGGGGTTTGAGATTGGTTGGATTGCGTTGAAGTCGTTTGCGTTTCTGATCGTGGCGATCGCGATCGGTCATCTCGTGATGCCGCGATTGTTGCGGGGAGCGGGGCGGCTCGAGTCGCGTGGTGTTTTGTTGACGCTGGCGATCTCGTTTTGTTTGTTGCTGGCGTGGGCGTCAGCGAAGGTTGGGTTGGCGCCGATTGTCGGCGCGTTTGCGGCGGGGTTGATTCTCGACGAAGTTCATTACAAACCGGCTGACGGTCGTGTCGAGCGGGATCTTGGTGATTTGCTTCAGCCAGTAAGCACGGTGCTGGTGCCGATCTTTTTTGTGTTGATGGGGTTGAAGGTGGATCTGCGATTCTTCGCGCGCGTCGAGATTCTCGGGTTTGCATTCGTGCTTACGTTGGCGGCGATCGTTGGCAAGCAGATATGTGCGTTGGGTGTCGTGGAGCGCGGGGTGAATCGGGTGGCGATTGGGTTGGGGATGATTCCGCGCGGTGAGGTTGGTTTGATATTTGCCGGGATCGGGGCGACGTTGATGTTGCCGGCGGCGAATGGCGTGAGTGAGCCGGTTGTTGACGGTGCGACTTTCGGTGCGGTTGTTATCATGGTTATCATTACGACGTTGATAACGCCGGTTGCGTTGAAGTGGTCGTTAGAGAAGAAGAGCAAAGGGAAGCGAAAGGAATAGACCAATGGGAACAAGTGGAACCAGCAAGGGGCAACACAAGGCGGGCACGCCCTCAAAGCCTCGCGGACAACAGACTGGATTCGCGGGTCAACCGGATCAAAATCGGGAACGGAAGGACAATACACCGGCGCTGCGTGGTGTCAGGAAGAAAGGCAACCGGATGTTTGGTGACGCCTCTGAGCAGCACACCGGCAGCGACTCTGTGACGCCGAGTACGAATCGTCCATCGACACCGGGTATGCGGCCGTTAGGTAAGAACAGAGCGTAGACGTGTCCCGCTTGCGCGAGTCCATGTAAAGAGAATTTCTGAAAATTCTTTATTTCGCGCGGATTAGCCAGGCGTTTTGCTCGGTTTTTAGTGCGGGGCATTTGGGGACGAATCTTTCGCCGATCATGATGTAGCCGTGCGGGAGTGGGAACCCTTTGCAGACGGTTTCGCTTGGACCAGGCAGACGGATCTCCCAAGCGTTGGTTGTGACTTCACGATTGGCGCTGTTTGAACAGGCAGCGGATTTGACCTCGCCAACAACGACATAGCGCTCCGGCAGCGGCGCTACGGCGACCTCACGCCCGTCCCAAATTAAAAACCCCTTGCACATGATTTCCGTCGGACCCGGTTTCTTCACAAACCACGCATTCACATCGCCATTCGCACGCGGACAGTGCGCGACAAACCCCTCCTTCACAATCGTCATATCGATCGGCGGATTCATACTCCTGCAAATCCAACGTCCTTCACCCGACGTCTGCACAATCGGCTCGTTTCGCGACACCGGCAACGACGCATCACTCTCGACAGTCGTGCGATTCAACGCGCGCTGCGTGTTTGCCGTTCGCACAACCGCGCCGGATTTATCAACGACATACCCTGTGCGCGCGCGAACCACCAACTGCGGACGATTCACCCGCACCTCCACGCGCCGCTGTTCACCAGTCAGCCCCGCATTGCGGGGGTAGTAACCGATGCTGTACTCGTTGTGCAACTCATCGACGATGCTCGCGATCGCACGGTCCAGATCGCTGATCTCAGCCGCAGGGTAAACTCCGGTGCTCGTCGCATCCGCCAACCGCCGCAGGTACGCACCCGCCCGCCGATAATCCTGTTCGCTAAAACCAGTGCCTTCCGCAGGCAGAGTGCCCGAAGATGGTGCTCGCGCCTTCATCCGGTCATACGTGCTGAACTGGACCGGATAGATCAACGTGTCGCATCTTTCAATCTTCCGCAACGTGCTGTCGAACGTCGCGCTCCGGCTGTCGTTATCTACACCGTCGCTAAACAAAACCAACGCAGTTCGACCCTCAATTCGATTCATCTCCTCGATCAGCGAATCAACAGCGTCATAAACACGACTGCCACCGCCGGGTCGAATGTTCGCGATCGCGTCACGCAGAGTTTCGCGATCGCTCGTCGCCTCAGAAACAACTTTGAAATCATCGGAAAACGACACGACGACGGCGCGATCGTTCGGCCGCATCTTTTCGACAAACGCAAGCGCCGCTTGTTGTATGTCTGCCAGGTTGAAGACAGTCGAACGACTGGTGTCGATCACGAGCGCGAC
>DASTOZ010000089.1:0-2045 GCA_035762365.1 Pyrinomonadaceae bacterium
GCGCTGCCACCGTTACCGCATAGCAGGATCTTCTTGCCGGCGACTAGCGCGTCGCAGATCATCCGGCCCGACTGTTCGATGTCGTCGATAGTGGAGCGAAGTAGCGCTTGAATGGTTTCCAGGTGCTCCTGGAGTGAGTCCGTCAGCAGACTCGCGGCGAGTTTCGATGAATTGCTGTCCACGTTGCCGGGGAAATTAGCATAGTTTATTATTCACCGCCATTTACCAAAGCATTACTCACAGATGAATCAACCGAATTCAACGCCAATGCTGCGGCAGTACCAGGAACTGAAGCAGCAACATCCCGGAACTTTGTTGTTCTTTCGGCTCGGCGACTTCTACGAGCTTTTCTTCGACGACGCCGTCACCGGATCGCGCGAGCTTCAGATCACGCTGACTGCCCGGCAGAAGGAGAGCGGTAATCCCATCCCGATGTGCGGCGTGCCTCATCACTCCGCCGCTAATTACATCGCGCGGTTGGTCCGCAAGGGTTATCGCGTGGCGATTTGCGAGCAGACAGAAGATGCCGCGAAGACCAAGAAGCTCGTGCGACGCGAAGTCGTGCGCATCGTGACGCCGGGAACGCCGATCGATCCGCAGTTGCTCGACGCGCGTGAGTCGATCTATCTCGCGGCGGTGTGCACTGCGGGCGAGACGATCGGCGCCGCCTTTCTGGACATTTCGACCGGTGAGTTTCGCGTGACGCAGGAGACGGGACGTGATTCGTGGACGAGAATTCGTGCGGACCTCGAGTCGTATGCGCCGCGAGAGTTGTTGTTTCCTGCATCGTTGGGCGCATTGATTAAGACGGGATTAAGCGGGCGTGTGCAGACTGCGCCGCTGCCGTTGCAAGTTGATTCGGATGGTGCGCGTAGTGAAATCTCTGCATATGAGTACGGCTTTGACGCGACGTTGACCGCGCTCGACGACTGGCAGTGGCAACGCGACGATTGTTATTTGCTGCTCCTCGATCACTTCAAAGTGCGCACGCTCGATGGTTACGGGCTGGCGCGGAAAGACGAAGCGGTTCGTGCTGCGGGCGCGTGTTTGCGTTATGCGCAAGAGACGCAACGGGCAGCGGCGGCGCACGTCACCGATCTCGTTTACTTCGAGCCGCAGGATCATCTCGTGCTCGACAGCGTGACGGTGCGGAATCTCGAGTTGGTCGAATCGCTGGCGGGTGGCAGCGGGCGTTCGCTGCTACAGGTGGTCGACGAAACGGTCACCGGCATGGGCGCGCGGCTGCTTCGTTCGTGGTTGCTACGACCGTGTGTAAAGCGCGGTGAGGTTGAGGCGCGGCTCGCGGCCGTTGAAGAGTTGTTTGCCTCGCAGATGCGGCGCGACAAGTTGCGCGCGCGTTTGAAAGAGGTTTCGGATCTGGAGCGTGTGATCGGCCGCATCAGTCTCGGCTCGGCGACGCCGCGCGATCTCGTCGCGATGTTGCGTTCGCTCGATCAGGCGCCTGCGATTCGTGAAGTGTTGACGGGACTTGAGTCGTCGCTGCTCGAGGTGCTCGTCGAGAACACCGACGAACTTCCTGATATTCGTTCCTTGATCGCTCGATCGATCAACGACGACCCGCCTGCGAAGGTCGTCGACGGCGGCGTCATTCGCGACGGCTACTCACCCGAGCTCGACGAGCTCCGTTCCGTCAGTCGCAACGCGAAACAAATCATTGCCACGCTCGAAGCGACCGAACGCGGGCGCAGCGGCATCAACAATCTGCGGATTCGTTTCAACGGCGTCTTTGGTTACTTCATCGAGGTTTCGAAAGCGAATGCCACGCGCGTGCCGGTCGAGTACGAACGCCGACAGACGCTTGCGAATTCCGAGCGCTTCACCACGCCGGAGCTGCGTGATTGGGAGAAGAAAGTTCTCGGCGCGGAAGAACGCATCGTCCAGCTCGAGACCGAGCTCTTCACTGACGTCTGTCGACAGATCGCGGCCGAGACGAAGCGAATTCAGATGACCGCGCGTGCGCTCGCGGCCCTCGACGCGCTTGCTTCGTCCGCGGAAACTGCCGCGCGACGGAGATACGTCAGGCC
>DASTOZ010000090.1:0-4418 GCA_035762365.1 Pyrinomonadaceae bacterium
GGGCTTCGTTGCCGGAGTAATCCGCCGCGATGATTCGCAGGATGTAATCGCCTTCCGGCAACTGCGACGTGTCCCAAACTCCGGGCGCGGCGCGTCCGTCTTTCACCGTGTTCGTCACTTCGTAGAGGAACCTCGTCTTCGCACTGCCGTAGACAGTGATTCCACTCTCCGCAGCGTAGGCGATCTTCGTGGCGCCATCGTCCGCAGGCAGACGATTGAACAGGATGGTGATGTGGGGCTCGCTGAACCCCGCAACGGGGGATCCGTCCGGATTGAGGAGTTGGTAACCGAGTTTGTAAAGACCAAGCCGGCGGCGATCAGGATTCATGTTTGTTCGGTCGTAGGCGTCGACAACGATGCGCACGTTTCCGCTAACGAGCAGGCGGTCGGATTTCTTGTCTTTGATCTCGGTTCCGGCGGCGTCAAAGAGTTGAATGCTTTCGATCGTAGGAGCCTTGTTGTCGGAAAACCCGACTGGCGATAGCGACAACGGGTTGATCTCGGAGCCGGGTGGCCCGATGTTCATGTGCACATGATACATCTTGTTCACAGTCCCGAGTGCTTCGCCGACTTTGAAACGCGTGCCACGCTTGACGCGCACGCGGGTCGGTTTGTCGCCGTCCGTAATCTGAACGAAGCGCGCATCGTCAAACATCTTTCCGTCTTTGTCGCGCCCGACGTGCATGTGTATGTATGAGACGACGCCGACGCGCATTCCTTCGTTCAGCGAGTCGAAGCCCCAGTTCGGCAGCGGACTGATGACCTTTTCGTTTCGCACCGCAACCACTGTCTCGCCGTACGCGCCGAAGACGTCGAGTCCGCTGTGCAGGTGATGACGGCTGTCGGTCGAGTCGAAACTTCCGCGCACTTCACCCACCGTGGCGACAACTTCGTGTGGGCTCTGTTGCGGGGCGATTGGCCAAAGCAGTGTCGGAAGCCCGAGCGTAGCGTTCGTCAGTTTTGGCACGACTTCGTCGTTGGTCGCGGCCTGGGCGTTTGTGCCTGTTTGCAATTCGTTTCGCGATTCATTTTGTTGGCCCAGCTTTCGCACCACGTAATTCGCACTGTCGGTTACGTAAACTTCAGCGGTCTTCGGATTTACCGCGATGCCGGTCGGCTGGTTGAACTCCGAGGCGATCGTGTAGCTCGCGTTGTCAGGCGAGATTTGGATCACACGCGAGCGATCGATCTCTGTGAGGTAGAGGAAGTTATCGTGTGTGATGGCGAGAGCAACGGGGCGCGAGAGATCTGTCTGGTTAATGGGGAGTGTCGAAACGTTGCCGTCGGTTGTGATCTTCCGCAGTTGATTGTTGCCGGTGTCGGCAACGAACACTGAACCATCACGCGCGACAGCAACGCCGCATGGCGTATTGAACACATCGTTGCCGGCAAGCGTTGTGACCTGACCGTCCGTCGATATCTTGCGGATGCGATCGTTGTAGGTGTCGGCGACATAAACGTTTCCGGCATCGTCAACAGCAACACCGATCGGCCCATTGAACCGCGCCTGCGCAGCCGGACCATCCGCGTATCCCGCCGTTCCATCACCTGCGAACGTGGTCACCACGCCTTCCGGCGTCACTTTGCGGATGCGGTTGTTACTCGTGTCCGCGACGTACAGGTTCCCATCTGAATCGATCGCCAGGCCCGAGGGAGTATTGAACGACGCCTGCTGACCTGCACCATCAGCGAATCCCTCAGTGCCACCCGCGAGCACTGTAACGGCTCCATCAGGCGCGATCTTTCGAATGCGATTAGCCTCACCTGCATCCGAGAAGTAAATCGTTCCATCTTGAGCCACAGCAACGCCGAACGGATCCGCGAGCGTCGCAGGCGAACCATCACCGGCAACCGTGATCACGTTCGCTCGCCAGTCACGCGGCGTCGGCAACGGTCTGCGAGCAGAGCGGACGAAAATGTAAACGGCGGCGCTTCCAAGAATCAGAAGCAATAGAATCGCTGCGAGCGCTTTTCGCATTTTGGGAGGATCTGCGGTCCTAATCCAGGTATGTTTCCGGCGACGCCAACATCTCTTCCATGCGATCGATGTAACGTCCGACATGCAACCCATCCATCAGCGCGTGATGCACCTCGACCGAGAACGGCATCCACGTCCGGCCACTCTCCTGCACAAACTTTCCAAACGAGATGTTCGGAACGGAGTCTTCCCTGCCCCACCATCGTCGCGCGTGCGAAAAACTGGTAAACGCGATCCATGGCAACGTCGTGCAGTGGATACGCGCATCGTCTTCGTGTTTCGGTCGAAACTGCCAGTCGCCGGCTTTTATTTCATCGACCGCTCGTGTTGCGCCTTCCATGAACTTTCGATAACTCTCGGAGTGATCGAAGTACACGAGCGTAAACGTCTCGTTCGGCAGTATCACCGTCGTCCCGCCATTGATGACCTCGTGCACCAACACCTTTCCCTCACGCAGTCGATAATGAAACTGCTCGACGTCGTTCGCTGCGCGGAGTGCGAGATAGTGATACGTCAGCCAGACACTCGGCCTCTCGTCGCGCCTCTTCAACTCGCTCAGCAGCTTCGTGACGTCAAGCCGCAGGCACACATTGAAATACGGCTTATCGAACTTTCGATAAAACTCGAACACCTCTCGCCGTGGCCAGGTTTCAAGGTCGAGATAGTAAGACATGGCGGGCGATTGTAACCCGAGACGCAAGCTCCGTCAGGCTGCGCAAATCTATTGCCCTCCATTGCTGTAGGAGTCTGTCCAAAATCAGCATAAAATCCGCCATTCAATGATGGCGCGAAAAACCCCCACCGACACTTACCTGCCGCCGATACTGTTTTCCCTCACACTTCTCACAAGTGCAGGCTTGTTGTTTTGGATTCAGCCGCTGATCGGCAAGACTCTGTTGCCGTTGTTGGGAGGATCGCCGGCTGTTTGGAATACGTGTCTACTCTTCTTTCAAAGCATGCTGCTGATCGGCTATGTGTACGCCCTCGCCTCATCGAAGTGGCTGAACCTGCGATTGCAAGCGGCGGTACACGTCGCTCTCATACTTCTGATCGCGGGCTACGTGTTCCTGTCTCCAGTTCACACACCGGTTCTCACGGCCGCACAGCAAGGAAACCCGACACTGTGGTTACTGAAGAACCTGCTGTTTTCCATCGGCCTACCGTTCTTCATCATTTCCACGACGAGTCCTTTGCTGCAAAGTTGGTTTTCGACGCTACAACATCGCGCGGCTGTCGATCCCTACTTCCTGTTTGCAGCGAGCAATGCCGGGAGCTTGACGGCACTCGTGGCGTTTCCGTTGGTGTTGGAGCCGGGCCTGACTTTGAACGAGCAGTACCGACTGTGGCGCGTGGGGTTCGCGATCTTAGTGACCTTGACGTGTGGCATTGCTTTAAAAGCGCTGGCGAATGTGTCGAGAGAGTCGCCGAGGTTGACTGCCGCCGCACCGGACAATGAACTAAGTTTGCTTCGGCGACTTCGCTGGATCGCGTTGTCGTTTGCTCCTTCGAGCCTGATGCTCGGAGTTACGACTTACATCACTACCGACGTCGCGTCGGCGCCGCTGCTTTGGGTCATACCGCTGGCGCTTTATCTGCTCACTTTCGTCTTCGCGTTTTCCCGAAAACAGTTTGCATCCGCAGCATTATTGAATCGGGCGGTCGTTATCGGCGCGCTCGTCGTAACACTCATATTTGCGTCAGGCGCAACCGAACCGACGTGGACCTTGATACTCGCGAACCTCGGCTTCTTCTTCTTCGCCGCATGGATGTGTCATCGACAGCTCGCCAACGACAGACCATCAGTCACGCATCTTGCGGAGTACTATCTGTGGATCGCGATCGGGGGTGCGCTCGGCAGCGTTTTCAATGTGTTGATTGCGCCGCTCCTGTTCAAGTCGATTGCCGAGTATCCGTTGGCGATCGTTATCGCCTGCATTTTGCTACGACGTGAGGATGAAGACGAGAACGGGCGAAGTATCAATTACCGCGACGTCGTTTATCCGCTCGGGCTCTTCATCGTCACGGTCGGCCTGGCACTCTTGGTGGGATTCTTGCGAACGAGCTCGTCGACAATCAAGGTATTCGTCGTCGTCGGCATTCCGTTGATTATCATCAACCATTTCTTTCGCGAGCGATCGATGCGGTTTGCGCTGGGTCTCGCGGCGGTGATGCTCGGCAGCCTTTATTTCAGTGCACATACCGAGCGCACGCTGCACGTTGTTCGCAACTTCTTCGGGACAACTCGCGTCACCACTGACTCTCAGGGGCGAATCAACACTTTGTACAGCGGCAACACTGTCCACGGCAGTCAGTTTGTGGAACAGTCGCGGCGCTGCGAGCCGCTTTCTTATCATCACGAGAACGGCCCGCTGGGTCAGATCATGGCCGTCTTCAACGCCGCGCCCGCGAATCCGCGTGTGGCGGTGGTCGGGCTGGGAGT
>DASTOZ010000091.1:0-2345 GCA_035762365.1 Pyrinomonadaceae bacterium
GGTCGGACTCGTGCTGCTGATTGCGAGTGCGAACGTAGCGAACCTGTTGTTGGCCCAGGGCGCAGCGCGACGAAAAGAGTTTGCCGTGCGATTGGCAGTGGGCGCTGGACGGGCGCGGCTCGTGCGGCAGTTGTTCACCGAAAGCGCGTTGCTCGCGCTCTTCGGCGGGCTCGTTGGCGTGGGACTTTCGTGGTGGGGCAGCAAGCTGCTGTTGATGATGGCCTCGGATGGACCGGAAGCGTTGCCCGTCGACGTCACACCAAACCTGCGCGTACTTGGTTTCACGTTTGGCGTTTCCGTGTTGTGCGCGATCGTCTTCGGCGCCGCGCCCGCATTGCGTGCCTCTCGCATCGAACCAAACACATCGCTGAAAGGCGGAAAGACTGGCGCGGTCACCGCGTTGCGCAATCCGCTTGGCAAGGCCTTCGTCATCGGACAGGTCGCGTTATCGCTGCTGTTGCTGGTCGCGGCCGGATTGTTTGTGCGGACGCTGATCAAGTTGCAGAGCATCCCCAGCGGGTTCGATCAGGAAAACGTGTTGCTGTTGCAGGTCGACACGTCAGCCACCGGATTGAAAGACGACAACCCGAAACTGCCCGCGTTGCTGAAAGAAGTGGAAGAGAAGGTCAAGGCGGCGCCGGGTGTGCAGGCCGCATCGTTTGCCTTCATCACTTTCAACCAGGGTTTCTGGACGGGTCCCGCCTTCACGCGCGAGCCCGGTGCGCCCGAAGGTCGAAATCGCGTGATCAGACACAACGTAGTCGGCCCTGATTTTTTCACTGTGATGGGACTGCCGATCGTTGCCGGCCGCACCTTCGGTCCACAAGACACCAGCAAGTCGCAGACGGTCGCTGTGATTAGCGAGTCGATGGCGCAACGGTTTTTCCCGAATGGCTCTGCGCTGGGCAGGCGGTTCGGCATTAATGGACCAGACTCCAGCGAAAAGATCGAAGTCATCGGCGTCGTTCGTGACGCGAAGTACGGAAGTCTGACCGAACAGATTCGCCCGATGGCTTTCTACTCACACGCACAGCAGCCCGGAGCGCTCCGCAACCTGGTCGTGCGTTATTCCGCGGGTTCGAAGGGTTCAGTCGTTCCGCAGATTCGGCAAACAATCAGGCAGATCGATCGCAATCTGCCGATTGACGACGTAGTGACGTTCTCGGATCACATCGGACGTTCGCTGGTCCAACAAAAACTGGTGGCGCGACTGGCGTCGTTCTTCGGACTGCTGGCGCTGTTGCTGGCGTGCGTCGGACTGTACGGCGTGATGTCGTACGGCGTGGCGCGTCGCACGAACGAGATCGGCATTCGCATGGCGCTCGGCGCGCGCGGTGGCAGCGTGCTGTGGCTCGTATTGCGAGAAGCGTTAACACTGGCGGCTATTGGACTCGTCATAGGCGTGTTCGCGTCACTCGCCGTCACCAAGACTGCCGCGAGTTTGCTTTACGAGTTGAAACCCAACGATCCGTTGACGATCGCAGTCGCAACTCTACTGCTCGCCGGTGTTGCCGCGTTGGCTGGTTACCTGCCGGCGCGTCGCGCAGCGCGAGTCGATCCGATGGTTGCGCTCAGAGATGAATAGGAAATACAGATCATGCAAAACCTGATTCAAGACATACGCTTTGGTTTACGGATGCTGGCGAAGTCGCCAAGCATCAGCATCGTTGCCACGATCGCGCTTGCACTCGGTATCGGCGCCAACACCGCCATCTTCAGCGTGGTCAACGCCGTGCTGCTGCGGCCGCTGCCTTTTCCGAATCCGGATTCGCTGGTCTCATTGTTCGAAACGGACCAGCAGCGCGGCTACAAGACTGGCTCGCATTCGTATCCAAACTTTTTCGATCTGCGAGCACAGAACACCAGCTTCGAGCGAGTCGCTTCATACTACTCCAGCGATTTCATCCTGACCGGACGCGGCGAGCCCGCGCGCTTGCAGGGCGCGGTTGTGACGGCCGACCTGTTTCCCCTGCTCGGCGTTTCTCCGTTGCACGGACGTACGTTCGTGCCTGACGAAGACAAGCCGTCGACCACCGGCCGCGTGGTGATTCTCAGCCAACAACTTTTTCAACGCCGCTTCAGCTCCGATCAAAGCCTCCTGAATCAGACGATCACGCTGAACGGGACTCCATTCACGATCGTCGGCGTGATGCCCGCGACGTTTGAATTTCCGATTCAGAACGAGCCCGTCGATCTTTGGACCACGATCGCGGGCGATGCAGCGGGCAAGTCGCCGGTCACGGCCCAACGCGGCGCGCATTTCCTTCGCGTGATTGGCCGCTTGAAACCAGGTGTGACTGAGGAGCAGGCACAGTCGGAGGTGACAACGATCGCCGCCCGTTTAG
>DASTOZ010000092.1:0-3642 GCA_035762365.1 Pyrinomonadaceae bacterium
GCCTCCCGCAAGCGGAAACGCATTCAAAGCGAATCAAACTACTTCGCGAGTGGGAAGATCGGTTCGATGTCGACCGGCACGTCTTTTAGTCTGTCGAGTGCCTGCTGCATCGGCGGTCTGATTACCGCAAACTTGTCGAGGATGGCTTTCGCCTTCTCATAAGAACCCTCGGCTTCGAGTGTGAGCAACTCGGTCGTAAGCTTGCGCACGCTGTCTTTGACCTTCGCGTTGTCGACACTGAACGTCCCGTTAGTCTCGTTGAACTTGATCGCGCCTTCATCGGTGAGGTAGTTGAACTGCATCGCGACGCCGCGACCGTGCGCTTCCGTGATCCCAAACCGCACGGAACGAAACATACTCGCGAGATACGTCGTGTACAGCGTGCGCTCCATCCCCTTGGCGATGATCCCGCGGTCGATCATGTACTGCAACGCCCACAACCCCGTCATGTCAGCCTTCGCTTCTTCAATCGCCGAATAAAGCTCTTTCAACTGCTTTCGCACAGTCGTGTCCTGCCCGCCGGCCTTGATGTTGTGCGGACCAAGCCCGTGCATCAGCTCATGACACAGAATGTGCGTAAAGAACGAGTCGAATGCCAGCGCCGATTGATCGCCCGGCGCCAGGACCACGCGCGAGATCGGCACGAGCGTCTTGTTGAACTTCGCGTCCTGCGTGTTCTTCAGCATCACGCGCTTCGAACCTTTTTCTTTGATCACGCGCTCGTCGTTCGGAAGGTTGAACGCCGCCGTTTGCACACCGCTGTTCCCCTCACCCGAGCTGAACACCACATTCACCACACGAATCGGCGAAGCAGCGCCGAGTTTCGGATTGCGGTAGCGCGGTTCGATCGGCAGATTGTCTTCCAACTCCTGCAAATGGCTGCTGAAGTTCGCGAGTTTCGCCGTCTCCGCATCGTCACGCAAAGTGACATACGCCTCGAACGCAGCTTTGTAACTAAACAGTTCGTCTTCGTAAGTTTCGTATGGACCAATCGTGACGTCGATCGGCGAGTCGAGATCCATCCAGGCTACGTCGCTGGCGTAGTAGTCGTCGGAAGCAAACGCATCGGCGCGCTTGTTTAAAAAATCTTTGAGCGTCGCGTTGGTCGTAAGCGCGGCCGCTTCACGAAGATTTTTCGCGGCCGGGCCGAGCAGGTCTTTGTAAGCCTGACTGTAAGGCACGATCGTCAACTTCTTGTCCGTGCCGCGCCGGATCAGATGAAAGAACCCGGTCGCTTTCTGTTTGTCGGCATCGGACAGCGATTGCACCCACGTGTTGAACTCTTCCTTCGTCATGTCTTCAGGATAGTAGTTCGCGCCGTGCGGCTTTTCGCGCGGGACGCCTTCGATGAACGGCTCGTTGCTGTCGAGTCGCGACCATGGCCCATCGTTGATGAGGAAATAATGAAGACGCTCGCGTCCGGCGAGCGACTTATCGGCCATGAGCTTCTTCTCGAGTGCCTCGTTCCCACTCCACACCTGTCGCAAAAACAACGGGTCGAGCAACTTGGCCGCCGCGATGATCTTGTCGAGCGCCTGACGATCCTTCGCGGACAGTTTCGACGTGTCGGCCGTTAGCTGCGTCGGCGCGAAACGCGCGATCTTTCGCGCGAGCCCGGAGTCGCCGTTTTGTGCGGTCAAACTTGAAAGTAGGATCATGGTTACAAATAAGCAGGCGGTAATTTTCAACAACATAATCGCGGTTCCTTTTTGTGCCCTTTTGTGCCTTTTTGTGCCTTTTTGCGGCTATCGGTTCTTCAGAATCTTCACGAACGACGCCGAACGCAATTCCGGCAATGTGAGTCCCGAACGCTCGACGGCTTCGGCTTCAGTGACTGCGCCGCAATTCACGGCGCGGAGAAAGTAGTTGAGCAGCCCCTGACCCGTTGCTGCATCGTCGAAAACGTCGCCGACAAGCGTCGCCTTCGCAGCTTTCTCGACGAAGTTTTTCAAACGTTCGGAAGCAGCGTCGAGACTTTCAAGAAAGAAAGCATACACGGCAGCGTAACGCGTGGGGAGTTGCGCCGGGTGCAGGTCCCAACCCTGGTAGAACGCGTTAACCAGTGAATGCTGAATGTGGCTGTAATGGAGTCTCCACGCGCGATGGACCGTTTCGCGGTTATCGTCGATCTGCTGTTGCGTCAACGCGCCGCCCTCGGGCGCGCGATGCGGCGCAACGGGCATGATGTTCGTCGCACCGTCTGACAACCACACGCCGGTGCCGGCGAACGACACCTGCATCATGTGTTTTGCGAAGTCACACGCCGAGTGAAGCATGTGTTGATGCGCGGCGGTGATGTTGCAACCGGCGGTGTAATCGTAAGTGCCGAAGTGCGCAGCAATGCATCGACCTTCTGCCTGCGCGAGCAACAGCGGGAGGTTGAGCTGGCCGCGGTGATCGATGATCGACTGCGTCGTCTCGATCATCATCTCAAACTTGAGACTCCCTTCCGCGAGACCCGTCTGTCGCTCCAGTCGCTTTAACAATGCGACGAGTGCCGCTACCTGCTCGGGAATCGTGATCTTCGGCAGCGTCACGGCGAAGTTGTCAGGCAACTGTCCGCCGTTGCGCTCGACGAGACTCGAAACAAAGATCTCCAATGTACGGAAACTCCGCGCGCGCAACTCTTCATTGAACGGCTTGATCCGAATGCCGATGAACGGCGGCAGCGTGCGGTTCTTGTGGCCCTCGGCGACCTCGCCCGCGGCTGAAGCGGCGTGCCCGTCTTCCTCGTTGTCAGGTCGATTGCCGTACCCGTCTTCAAAATCAATCCGAAAGTCTTCAACCGGTTCTCGCTGCAGCTTCTCGTTGACGCGCTGGTAGACCGTGGCGTGCAATTCAGCGCTGCCGGCGAGGTCGAGGGCCTTCGCGAACGTCGTCGCGTCGGGCGCAAACTGCTCCAACGAACGTCGCGCCAGCGAACCGAGTCGTTGTGCCGAATCGGATTTGAACAAATGCGCGCCGCCGTAAACCGTGTGCACCGGCTGGCGACGGCCAGTTTCACCCGGATAATGCCGTGCGAAGTCTTCGTTCGCCCGGCGCAGGGGTTCGATGATTTCGTCCATATTCATTATTGACACGCCGCCTTTTGCTTCGCTATGGTGCTTAAGAGCCTTCCCGAGGGTTCTGCCCTAATTCTTCACCACTGTCAACCAACGAGACGATCCCGGATACGCGGAGGGATGATTATGTGGAAATCTGTTCTCCTTTTGGTCTGCGGCGCCGTGCTGTTTTCCGCGACCGCGCGCGCGCAATCGCCGGTAAAGCACGGCGGCAAAATCGAGTCGAAGTACGATGGCTTCACTTACGAAACGCTGATGCGTCTTCAGAAGATGAAGGTCAGTTGCGACGGTGTCAAAGACAAGTTCAAAGATGGATGTGTGAGTATCGAAGTCACATTGCACATGCCGGGCATGCAACTCAACTACGTCCGTAGAGTGACGCTGATGGTGGTGTTTGAACATCAGGACTGGGTGACCACTCATCCACCCGACCAACGAAACCTCTCGATATCCACCTACGATAGAACATTCCGGTTGGGTCAAATGGAACTCATCACGAACAAGAAACCCGGATCGTGGGACACGAAGATCGAGCGGCTGCAGGCGAGCATCCCTTACGAGACGTTCAAGCAAATCATCG
>DASTOZ010000093.1:0-2999 GCA_035762365.1 Pyrinomonadaceae bacterium
CGCAAGACTCTCGAACTTCTACGTCCGCGGCATGAGCCTCTCGGCGCCTTCATGGTCGCTGCTCGAAACCGGACAGCATTTGCAGATAAAAGGTAACGTCGAGTTCGATCGCTACACGCTGCGATCGTACGACTACCTCAACTTCTTTCCGCTCTACATCGGCGGCATCGTCGGCGCCCGCGTCGACATGCCCGCAGTCGAGATACTCGACTCACTCGGTCTGCCGCTGCTCGCCGACGCCTACGCGCACGACGAGCGCTACATGACGTTCTCGCTGTTCCTGCGCGGCCCTCGTTACTCCACACTCCAGGGCAGCCTGCAAAACAAGTTTCTGCGACCTCCGAAGGAACTGTTTGATGAATGGACGATGGGCCTGGAGATGCGCAGCGCGATAACGGATCAACTCGTGAGAGAGTTGTTGACGAAGCTGAACAATCCCAAGGTCCGTTATGCCGATCTCTTCATGGCCGACTTCGATCACATCGCCCATCACAACAACGACATCGAGTCGCAGACGTTTGTGCTGAAGCAGATGGACTCCGTGATCGGCCAGGTCTGGACGGGAATTCAGAAGACGCCGTACGCGAGCGAAACCGCGCTCGTGCTTGTCTCAGATCACGGTTTCAACACGGACGGCAAGATCTACAGCCAGGGTTACAACTTAGTGAAACTCCTCGGCAGCGGTGCGGGCGGCGGGCATCACGTGATCACTAAACGCCGGTTGATGCTCGACTACGCAATCAAAGGCGTGAATCCCCTCGTGCCGCTGATTACCACGACCACGCCCGAGTCGTTCTACCTGAAAGGCGAAAGCACGGTCTATCCGACCGCGATGCTCGACTTCGACGGTAACGAACGCGCTTCAGTTCACCTGCGCGACAGCGATCTCAATCAGATTCACATCCTGCTGCAACAACTCCAGCGCGACGATCTGCGTCCGGAAGTTCGCCAAGCCGCAACGCGGGCCTTCTTCGCGGCGATCGACAGCCGGCGCGCCGAATGGAAGCAGAAGTTGAACGAGCTGCGCAACGAATTGGGCGCGCTGAACCAAGCGATCGAGCAACAACGAAAACTCTGGCAGGCACAACCGAAGAAGTTCACGAAAGAGCAGCAGAACGCGGGACTCGACGACGCCGCGAAACGGATCTGGGTACAACTCGACCGCTGGCAAAACGAGCAACGTGAGTACACGGATTACGTCCTCGCAATGCAGAATCTACTCACGCTGCACCCCGAGAGTTTCACCCCGTCGAAGATCAAGATCCGCGACGTCATTCCAAGAGAGTCGATGGGCGACCGGAACACCATCTACAAACTCCAGAACTACGTCTATGCGCTCGCGCCGAATGGACTCGTTCTCAACAATGACGGTTCGCTCGACCTGGCCCGCAGTTTTCTGCGGCTCGATTATTTCGCGCTGCTTCACGGCATTACCGTTCGTAACAACGTCCAGCGCGGCATCACGAATCGCCCGGTCGATCTGATCGCGACGCGGCTGAAGCGCGATCTCGTGCTGCCCTTAATTAACGAACGTGACCTCGACGAAGACGTGATCTGGATCAGCGCCGGAGCGGATCGTCAGGCGCTGCTGTTGTCACGACGCGGCGCTGACGGCCAGTTGATGCTTCGTTACGCGCCCGTCAGTAATCTGCGTCAGGACGCCGATGGTAAACTGCAATTCAAATTGATCGACTGGCAGGCGGGGCTGCCGTTAGAGATGTTTGAAGATCCGAACCTCGCCGTGCCGGGGAACGATCGCGTAACGTGGCTCAAGGAGTGGCACACCGACGTTGAATGGCTGGAGGCGCTGCATCGAACGCACTATTCAAACGGGTTCGTCGGTCTGCATGAAGAACTCGCGCGCCATCACAACGAGCGACTCTCGCTCGACGATTCCGGGCTGAGCGCCGATGAGAAACTCATGCGCCACTACGCGCGACGCAAACGTGAGCTGGTCGAGCCTGACATGCTGATCGTCGCGCACGATCACTGGAACTTCGACGTTCGTGGTTTCAATCCTGGCGGCAATCACGGTTCGTTTTTCCGCATTTCGACGCACTCAGTTTTCATGATCGCGGGCGGTGCGAACACAAACATCCCGCAGGCTGTCGCAATCGAAGAACCGTACGATAGTTTGAGTTTGGCGCCCACGCTGCTGGCACTAACGGGCGATTTACGCGATGATAACAATCCCGTTCCGAAACTTTGGGACAAAGGATTCAGACGTTTTCCCGGACGCGTAGTAAAAGAGCTGCTGCCAAACGGTCCGGACAAAAAGAACATCACGTCTAATGGAGTGAAAGCAGCGCCTTGAGTGAATCGACCGAGAACCTGGCAAACAACTGGCAGACCGCAGAAGTAGAAGAAGAACTCGTCGAAGCGCCTGACGCTTCGCCCGCCAGCAACTCCCGCCGCTATCTCATCTGGCTGCAATCACTCGCGTTTCTTCTCGGTCTCGGCCTGCTCGTCTACGTCATCAATCGGGTCGGCGTGCAGCCGCTGTTCGACGCACTACTGCGCATCGGCTTCGGCTTCTTCGTCATCGTCGGACTCAGCGGACTCCGTCACGTGCTGCGCACGATCTCTATGCGCGCCGCGGTCCCTGCTGAACATCGACGAATCACCTTTCGCCAGGCATTTGCCGCACGACTCGGCGGCGAGGCGATCAGCTTTCTGACTTTCACCGGTCCCCTGCTCGGCGAAGCAACCAAGGTTGCGCTACTCAGAAAACGAGTGCCGCTAACTTACGGCGTGCCGGCGCTCGTCGTCGACAATCTTCTCTACAACCTCTCGGTCGTCTTCTTCGTGCTGAGCGGAGCCTGCGTGATGTTGGCGTGGTATCCGCTGCCGCCATCGGTTTACCTGGTGTTGCTGATTATCGCAGTCGTAGCCGCGTCGGGAATACTGATCGTGGTCATTGCCGCTAAGCGTCGCGTGATGCTGCTGACCTGGGCCATCGATCGTCTGGGCGAACTACGATTGAGCCCAAAAGTCATACT
>DASTOZ010000094.1:0-2813 GCA_035762365.1 Pyrinomonadaceae bacterium
ATGGCGGAAATCAGGCGCGGCGAGGAAGTGATCACTTGCGACAACTGCGGCCGGATTCTTTATTACGTCGCCGATTCCCTAAAGGCTGACGCCGCGGCGCCCCAACCAAATGTAGCCATCACCTGACCCAGTTCCCATAGCAAGACATTCGGGAACACGGATTTGCGAAATAACCGTGTTACTGTCCCGGCCTGGAGGTAAATTGCGTGCGTGTGCTTGTTACCGGCGGCGCCGGTTACATCGGCAGCGTTGTCACCGAAGAACTGGTGAACGACGGCCATGAAGTTGTGGTCTACGACAATCTCGTCAAAGGGCACCGGCAGGCAGTCGTTCCTGGCGCAACTTTCGTCAATGGCGACCTGCTCGATGCAGGTGCGCTGCGACAAACACTGAAGGACCACCGCATCGAAGCTGTGATCCACATGGCGGCGTATTCGCTGGTTGGCGAATCGTGCGAGCATCCGTCGAAGTATTACCAGAACAACGTTGTCGCGAGTCTCGTTTTGCTGGACACGATGCGCGAATGCGACGTGTCGCGAATCGTCTTCAGCTCAACGGCGGCGACCTACGGCGAGCCACTATCGCAGCCTATCTACGAAACCGCTCCCAACAATCCGACTAACCCGTACGGTGAAACGAAGCTCGCGTTTGAACGTGCGATGCACTGGGCCGAACGCGCCCACGGTCTCCGGTATGTCTCGTTACGTTACTTCAACGCCGCGGGCGCGAGCGAAAACTGTGGTGAAGACCACGATCCGGAGTCGCACATCATTCCCATCGCGCTTCAGGCAGCCGCAGGCAAACGTCCGCACGTCGAGATCTACGGCGACGACTACCCGACACCGGACGGCACGTGTCTGCGCGACTACATCCACGTGATCGATCTCGCTCGCGCGCATATACTCGCACTCGGCGCTATGAGCAATCGCAGCCGCATCTACAATCTCGGCTGCGGCGGCAGCGGCTACAGTGTTCGCGAAGTGATCGAAACGGCGCGACTGGTAACCAGCAAAGACATCCCCGTGCGAATTGGACCACGCCGCGCCGGCGATCCCGCGACTCTGATCGCGAGCTCTGACAAGATAAAGAGCGAGCTCGGCTGGCAGCCGCAGTACCAGGACCTGCGTGTGATCATCGAGTCGGCCTGGCGGTGGATGCTGGCCCATCCGGGCGGGTACGCTGAATAGAAGCCGGATACGGCGATTAACGTGATGCCCAAAGCTGCGGAGCCACAGGAGAAACCCAGCGTCAAGCGAACGCGCCAAAAGCGTGGAACGGTTGTTACCACCGAGGAGTTTCTGAGTCTCACCAAGCCGAAAGGCGATCTGCTCGTGAAGGTCGGACGCGAACAAGTCTCGGTAACGAGTCTCGACCGCATCTATTGGCCCGACGAGAAGCTCACCAAATTCGATCTGCTCTGCTTCTATCTCAAAGTCGCCGACTACATCATGCCGCATTTAAAGGATCGTCCCGCGATTCTTCAGCGTTATCCGCGTGGCATCAAGGCGCCGATGTTCTTTCAACAGGATCTCGAGAGCGCGCCGGAGTTCATCAAGACCAAGCGACTCACGAACCAGGAAGGTCGTCAGCTCGACTACTTCGTCTACTCGACACTCGGTTCGATGCTGCACTTCGTCAACCTCGGCAACATCGAACAGCATCCGTGGCACTCGACGACGAAACATCTCGACAAACCTGACTGGATCGCGATCGATCTCGATCCAAAGAGCGCGCCGTGGGAGAACGTCTTGCAGGTTGCGTTGACGGTGAAAGAAGTTGCCGACGAGATCGGGTTGCAGGTGTTTCCCAAGACGTCCGGCTCGTCAGGCATGCACATCTACGTGCCGTTGAAACCGGCGAACGAATACGAGCAGGTAGCAGAGTTTGCGAAGCTGTTTGCCGGTGAAGTTGCGCGACGTGTGCCGAAGATTGCAACGGTCGAAAGGACCATCGCGAAGCGCAAGAGCACGCAGGTGTACGTCGACTGGATGCAGAACGCGCGCGGCAAGAGCCTGGCGTCAGTGTTTACGGCGCGAGCAAGGCCGGGAGCGACGGTCTCGATGCCGTTGACGTGGAAACAGATCTCGCAAGGCGTGAAGATCGCGGACTTCACGATCACCAACGTCCCCGAGTTGCTGAAAAAGAAAGGCGACCCCTGGACCGACTTCTTCGCAGCGCGCCAGGCTTTAAAGTTTGACTAAAGCATGCGGATTCTATTAGGCTGTGCTCGCGAGTAGTCAGCATGAACCGAAGCCTGTATCGCTATTATTACTATTACGGCCCGCTCTTCACTGGAAGGAGCGGTCGGGCGATGGGCTGTCGGAGCCTGCTGAACAAGTAGCACTTTAGACAAGTTTCATTAAGCCGGCCATCAATCCTTCCAGAGGATTGGTGGCCGGTTTTTATTTTTCGAGGTAGAAAACCAATGCCGCCAACTGAAACAATCGAAACCCAATCCGTCCTGCAGGACCACGTCGAGGTTCGCCTCGTGCACCTCGATCCGGACCATCCCGGCTTCCGCGACCCCGAGTATCGCGCGCGCCGCAACGCGATCGCTCAGATTGCCACGAATTACCGCACCGGCGATCCGATACCCGATGCGCCGTACACCGAGCTCGAACACGGTGTCTGGCAAATGATCTGGACAGCGCTCGGGCCAGTGCATCGCGAACACGCCTGCGCCGAGTATCTCAACTGTCTCGACCAGCTCGACTTCGATACTGAGCGGATTCCGCAGTTGGGCGAAGTCAGCAAGAAAGTCGAAGCACTCAGCGGCTTCCGTCTCGAACCCGTCGCTGGACTCGTAGAGCCGC
>DASTOZ010000095.1:0-3245 GCA_035762365.1 Pyrinomonadaceae bacterium
ATAAAGAGGAGTTACCAATCTGGTTCCAATTCTTGTGGGCTTCGTTTGTGCCTTTTGTGTTTTACTCTTTGTTGCCGGTGAAGGGGATTGCCGGCGAATCTTGCAGCGTCACCAGTCCTTCCGCGTGATCGCCCTCGAAACTTCCCGAGATCTGCACCGGCAGTGAGTGTCCGTCCATTTCTACAGAAGTGGACGCGCTGAACGAATTATCGTGTATCGCGATCGCGCCCAGGTCGGCTTCGCCCAGTTCCGAACTAAACCGCCCACTGAAGTTTGCGCCGTCGCGTGAAATGGTAAGAGTGGCGGGAATGTTCTGTCCAAGCGGTGTCTCCAATTCGATCGACCACGAACCCACGGGATCAGTCGCGACGGAAGCATCAACCTGCTTGCGCTTGCCGGACGTGTTGTAAATCTCGATGTCTTCGCAGTACGGCCTGATCTGGTCCAACACGGCCGCGCCGTCGCCCACAACAATCAACGCCGCTTCGTCAGGCTTCACGTACTTCTGCGCGACTCGCTGAATCTCGTCGAGCGTGATCGCCTGCACGCGATCGCGATAGAACTGCAAATAGTCGTCAGGCAATCGCAGCATCTTGATCTGCACGAGCTGATCGGTCAGTCCTTCCTGAGTCTCCAAACGAATCGGAAACACGCCGGTCAGGTACGCCTTCGCGTCCGCGATCTCTTTCTCCGACACGCGCTCGTTTCGGATCCGTTGCAGTTCGTAGAAAAACTCTTTCAGTGAATCGCCGGTAACCGGCGTTCGCACTTCGGCGGTCGCGCGAAACGTTCCGGCCGTGCGACGCGCGTCGAGGTTCGTATACGCACCGTATGTGTATCCCTTTTCCTCGCGCAGGTTCATGAACAAACGCGACGACGCATTCGCGCCGAGCACCGTGTGCATCAACAGCATTGGAAAGTAGTCGGGACTCGTGCGCGTAATGCCGCTGTTGGAGATCACGATGTTTGATTGCGCTGAACCAGGACGATCGACGAGATAGGCTATTCGCTTCGTTCGGATCGGCGGCGCGGGAAAATCGGTGACGAGTTCTTCGCCTCGTCGCCACGTCGAAAAAAGTGACTCGATTCGTCGCAGAATATCGTCGTGTCGAACGTCGCCGACGATGATAAAGACGGCACTGTTCGGAACCAGCTTGCTCTTGTGAAAGTTGACGAACTCCTCGCGCGTTGAACGATCGATCGATTCCGGCGTCGGCGCCACGATCGAATACGGATGAGCGCCAAACATCACTCGTGACACCATCTCGCTCGCGAGAAACGCCGGTTGCGCACGCTGCTGCCGCAGGCTTTCCTTCGTATTCTGTCGCGCGAGTTCAACTTCGTTCTCCGGAAACGACGGGTTCAGAACGACGTCCGCCATCAACTCCAGGATGCGATCGTTGAATTGCGCCAACGCGGACGCCGCGACGATCGTGTAATCCGAGTTTGCACCCGCCGACAAGCTCGCGCCCATCCGCGCCACTTCTTCCGCAATCTCCCGGCTCGTTCTCGACTCCGTGCCTTCCGGCAACAGTCCGGCAAGCAGATCGATGAGACCCGGCAGCCCGGGTGGATCGAAAGCGCCGCCGACGCGAAACGCGAGACGATAACTCACGAGCGGCAGTCGATTGTCTTCGACAACTACGACGGTCAGACCATTAGGCAGCACGACTTCGCGCGCCGCGGGAATAGTAATCGGGTGTGGTTGTAGCGGCGGCGGCGCCTGCCGCCGAAAAGTTTCTGGCTCGATCATGTTTACCTACGGATGTAACGGTCCGGATCCAGGTTTTGTTTGCGGCGGAACGTCAGCCGGGTCGCTTGGTTGCTCAACGGGAGCCCCGGGTTTTATCTGGGGCATCTCCACCTTCATGGGCGACTCAGGTTCGGGAGAAGGAGCGTCAGGGATCTGAGGCGAAGGCGCCGCCGGTTGATGCGGATCGCCCGGAGGATGCGGCGAAGCGGACACCACCTCGGCTTCTTCCGCGATTGAAGGAACGATGTCGAGGAAGATGCGGTTGTCAACGTCGATGTAACGAGCCATCGCGTCTTTGATATCTGCGGCAGTGATGCTGAGATAGTGGTCCAACTCGGAATCGATCAGCCGTGAATCGGAATCGTAAAGCGCAAACTCCGCGAGACGCTGGGCGCGATACATCGTCGACTGGCGCCCGCGAACTGCGTCGTTACAAAGCGAGTTGCGCAGTTTCTCCATCTCGTCGTCCGTCGGACCATCAGTGGCGATGCGACTGATCTCCTGAAAGATTTGCTGTCGAATCGTCTCCGGATCCTGTCCGGGCTTGGGCAGCGCGAAGATGAAGAACGCCGATGGACCACGACGCTCGTCAAGTCCGCCCTCGATCGAGATCACCGACTCGTCGCCCTTCACAAGTTTCTGATACAGCCGCGAGCTATCGCCTTCGAATAACAACGTGCCGCCCAGCGACAACGCATAAAACTCTCTTGTGCGCCGCTCGGGGATCTTCCAGCCGAGAACAAACGCCGGCGCCGGAGCGAGCGGGTCGAGAAATGTCTCGTGGCGCAATGCGACTTCTGCGGGTTCGGAAACATCGACGGGTGGCGGAACTGGTTGAGCCGGGATTCCGGAAAAGTATTTCTCGACGAGCGCGCGCGCTTCGGCCCTGTCGAAGTCGCCGACGATGGACATCACGGCGTTGTTGGGCGCGTAGTAGATTCGGAAGAACTCGCGCACGTCGTCGATCGTGGCTGCGTCGAGATCTTCCATCGAGCCGATCGTCGAGTGGGCGTTCGCGGGGTTGGCGAAGATCATTTCGTTCATTCGCAGAAACGCCGTGACGTACGGTTGATTATCGTAACGTAACCGTTTCTCTTCCTGGACCGCGCTGCGCTGGTTGTCGAGGTTCTCCTGCGTGACCTTCAACGAGCGCATGCGATCGCTCTCGAGCCAGAGCGCGAGTGGCAGATAGTTTGACGGAAGAGTTTCGAAGTAGTTGGTGCGTTCGGTCGACGTGGTCCCATTCATCGTGCCGCCCGCGTTGAAGATGTACTGGAAATGCGCGGCTTTGGGAACGTTCTCCGATCCCTGGAACATCATGTGTTCGAACAGGTGCGCAAAACCGGTGCGGCCCTCTCTCTCGTTGCGCGAGCCGACGTCGTAATAGACGGCGATGGATACGACGGGGATGGCATGGTCCGGGCTGAAAACGACGCGCAGACCGTTAGCAAGCGTAAACTCGTCGAGCGCAGTAGGCGGTAGTCGAAATGTT
>DASTOZ010000096.1:0-4815 GCA_035762365.1 Pyrinomonadaceae bacterium
CTGAGACCAAAGCGCGTATCAACAGGGCCTACCGGCACGAAGCAAAATCATTCTTTCGAGATGAGCCTGATTGCGAGCGCCAGTTGAAGGCCTGGATCGTGAACATGGAGCTTCAATATTCGGGCAAGTAGCGTCGCGTCCGCCGGTGCTAAAGCGAAACTTCCGCGCTCGTCCGCACGTATTGCCCGTCGATTAACCAGATCTATCCAGACCGGCTGTAGTCTGCGTAAAATGGGCAGTAGATCGTAAGCGCTGTTAATCCAAAAAACGGCTAACTTCCCGGGGGCGATTTCTCAAGGTGGGAACGCTTCGCTATAATCCCGGACCTTCAAGAATCCTTCCTTCTAATAGGAGTTGAAATGAAAAAACTAGTCCTGATCGCTGCGCTCACTCTGATCGCGACATCCTTCGCTCGGGCCCAGAATAGCCCCCTGTTGATGCGCACGCCGACGCTGAACAAAACGCACATCGTCTTTTCGTACGCTGGCGATTTGTGGGCTGTCGGACGTGACGGCGGCGAAGCCAGCCGTCTCACGACCGGGGTGGGCCGCGAATTCAGTCCACTCTTCTCGCCCGACGGTCAGTCGATAGCATTCACCGGCGAATACGACGGTAACGTCGATATTTATGTCATGCCGGCCAGTGGCGGCGTGCCGCGCAGATTGACCTATCATCCGGGCGCGGATCAGTTAGCGGGCTGGACGCCGGATGGAAAATCTGTGCTGTTTGTTTCAAGCCGTACCGCCGAAACGGGCCGCACAGCGCAGCTCTTCACGATCGCGGTTGACGGGGTTTACCCGGCTGCGGTGCCGCTCCCGATGGCTTACGAAGGTTCTTACTCACCGGACGGCGCGCGGTTGGCCTACGTGCCGTTGCCTCGCTCGTTCAATGCGTGGAAACGTTATCGCGGCGGGACGGCGACTCCCGTTTACATCGCCAACCTGAGCGACTCGAGCGTTGAAAAGATTCCGCGCACTGACTCAAACGATTTTTGCCCGATGTGGCCCGCGGGAGACGCGCGTAAAATCTATTTCCTCTCCGACCGCGACGGCGCGATTACGCTCTTCTCTTACGACACCGGATCCAAAAAAGTAACTGAAGCAATCAACAACCAGGGCCTTGATATCAAGTCGGCTTCAATCTCGACCGGAGGTGGTCCTGACACGATCGTCTATGAACAATTCGGATCGCTGAATCTTTACGATCTGAAGTCGGGCAGAACGAAGCGGGTCGATGTCAGCATCAACGGCGACATTCCAACCGTCAGGCCGCGGTACGAGAAGGTCGGCGACCGTATCTTGAACGCCGCGCTCTCTCCCACCGGCGCGCGTGCTCTCTTCGAAGCGCGCGGGGAAATCATCACCGTGCCTGCCGAGAAGGGCGACGTGCGCAACCTGACGAACAGCAGCGGTGTCGCCGATCGTGATCCGGCGTGGTCGCCTGACGGTAAGTGGATCGCGTACTTCTCAGACGAATCAGGCGAATACGCCTTGCACCTGAGATCGCAGACGGGAATGGGCGACGTCAGGAAGATCTCACTCGGCAACCCGCCGTCGTTCTTCTACGCGCCGACCTGGTCGCCCGACAGCAAGAAGATCTCTTTCACGGACAAGCGACTCAATCTCTGGTACATGGATCTCGACAAGGGTACGCCGATCAAAATCGACTCTTCGAAACGTGGCGGCGGGTTCAACGCAAGTTGGTCGCCCGATAGCCGCTGGCTGGCCTACACCAAACCAGTCGAGTCGTGGTACAGCGCGGTTTTCATCTATTCGATTGAAGACGCAAAGTCCCGGCAGATAACTGACGGCCTCAGTGATGCTTCTTCCGCTTCGTTCGATAAGAACGGCAAGCAGCTCTATTTCATGGCGAGCACCGACATTGGGCCGAGGTTTTCGGGCTTTGATATGTCGAGCAATCCGTTTCAAATAACGCGCAGCGTTTACGTCGTCGTGCTGAAGAAGACCGACCCGTCGCCGCTGGCGCCGGAAAGTGACGAAGAGAAAATCGCTGAAGAGAAAAAGCCCGACGCACCGAGTGACAAGCCCGCCGAAGGCGAGCAGAAAGCTGATGCGGCTGCGGCCGCACCGAGGCCGGCAGGCCCGGGTGCAGCTCCTGGTCCGAAAGCGCCACCCAAAGTCACGATCGATTTCGACGGCATCGGCCAGCGCATCCTGGCGTTGCCGATTCCGGCGCGCAACTTCGTAGGACTTGGTACCGGCAAGGCGAATGCGGTCTTCCTTCTCGAGGCGCCAGCACCTGGACCCGGCGCTACCGGAGTTACGCTGCATAAGTTCGACATGGAGAAGCGCAAGTTCGAAAAAGTGCTGGACGGTATTCGCGCCATCGAGATCTCAGCGAATGGCGAAAAGATGCTCTTCCGGCAGGGCGATAGCTGGTTCATCGCTTCCACCACGCAGCCGATCAAGCCTGGTGAAGGCAAGATCAAAACCGAGGACATGGAGGTCTATGTCGATCCACGCGCCGAGTGGAAACAGATGTACAACGAGGCCTGGCGCATTGAGCGCGACTTCTTCTACGACCCGAACTATCATGGTCTCGACCTTAAGGCGACGGCCAAGAAGTACGAGCCGTACCTCGCGTCGCTCACTCATCGCGCTGACCTGAGTTATCTGTTCCAGGAAATGCTTGGCGAACTGACCGTCGGTCATCTTTACGTTCAGGGTGGCGACGTGCCGGATCCGAAGCGCATTCCGGGCGGACTGCTGGGCGCCGACTACTCGATCGAGAATGGACGCTATCGCTTCGCCAAAGTATTCGATGGCGAGAATTGGAACCCGCAATTGCGCGCGCCGCTCACGCAACCCGGCGTGAACGTGCACGCAGGCGAGTACCTGCTCGCAGTGAATGGCCGCAACCTCGCGGCCACCGACAACATTCACAGTTTCTTCCAGAACACGGCTAACAAGCAGACTGTGATTCGTGTCGGCCCGAACCCGGACGGCTCAGGCTCGCGCGAAGTCACGGTCGTGCCTGTGCCGAACGAAGGCGGCTTACGCAATCTGGCATGGATCGAGGGAAACCGTCGCAAAGTGGATCAGATGACGGGCGGCAAGCTGGCCTATGTTTGGCTGCCCGACACTGCGGGTGGCGGCTACACGAATTTCAACCGTTACTACTTTGCGCAGCTTCACAAACAGGGCGCGATCATCGACGAGCGCTTCAATGGCGGCGGGCAGGCGGCAGACTACATCATCGATTACCTGCGAAAACCGCTCAACAGCTACTGGGCAGTGCGCGACGGCGAGGATTTCCGACAGCCCTTCGGTACGCTTCCCGGTCCGAAGGTGATGATCATCAACGAGTATGCGGGCAGTGGCGGCGATTACATGCCCTGGATGTTTCGTCGACATAACATCGGCCAGCTCATCGGAAAACGGACTTGGGGCGGGCTCGTTGGTATCGGCGGTTATCCGGTGCTCATCGACGGTGGCTCGGTAACTGCGCCGCACTTTGCCTTCTACAATCCGGAAGGCGAGTGGGAAGTTGAGAACCACGGTGTGTCACCGGACATCGAGGTGGAGATGGACCCGAAGGCCTGGCGTCAGGGACGCGATCCGCAACTCGAAAAGGCGATTGAAGTGGCGATGGCAGCACTTCAAAAAAACCCGCCGAAACAGACGAAGCGGCCCGCCTACCCGAACTACCACAACGGCGCCAACCGTCAGGATACAAGCGGCGGAGGACGTGGTAACCGCGCGCACTAGTTAGTTTGACTGGACCAGGCGAGGACGCGACTTGAACAGAAGCGTCCTCGCTTGATCCAATTTACGGAATTGAGAAACTCGGTTTATCGGTCCATGTTTGAGGCTAACAAGCTCGGCTCCATACTCCGCAGGTCCACACCCCTCAGCAAAAACTCCTGTGTCGGATAAGGAATCTTGATCCCTCTTTCGGAGAACAGTTCTGCAATCCGGTAATTGATATCGCTTCGGATTTGCACGTGCCGGCGCGGCTGATTGGTCCACACCAGCAGCCGGAACTCACGTGAGTAATCTCCAAATCTCAGAAACTGGACGCGCGGGGGCGGATCAGTTAAGACGTCTTTCACACCCTTCGCAGCATCGATCAACGTGTCAGTCACCAACTGAATGTCTGAATCCTCGGACACGCCAACCGGTACAGCGATGCGCGCGCGCGGATCTCGATAGGACCAATTGATGACACTCTGACTGACGAGTTTTGAGTTGGGAACGATGATGGCGATTTGATCGTTCGTCGTCACCACGGTTGTCCTCAAATTGATGCTTTGGACATCACCTTCATCTTCACCGATCGTGATTCGGTCCCCGACTCTGATCGGTCGCTCGAAGAGCAATATAAAACCTGAAGCTATGTCCGCCGCGAGATACGGCAATCCAAAGCCGATGCCGACTGACAAGGCGGTGAAAATCACGGCAATCGAAGTGAGATCGATAGCGAACGCCTGTTTGAGGGCAATTAGAAATCCGACTGTTATGACAAGATACTTTGCGAGTCGCGAGATCGTGTATCGCAACCCCGGATCGATATGATGTCGACGAGCAATACGTCGCTCAATCAACGCGCTCGCGGAGCGCGCGAACGCGACCGTCAGGGCCGCCACGAACACTCCGATGATGATGCTCGAGACTGAAACCGAGATCCGGCCAAACGTGAATTGTTGCGTCAGGTAGGCCCAAATGCGATAGAGCACGCCGTCCGAACCCTGCCAAAACGCTAGTAAATAATCCATCCAGATGCGCATAGGACCATACAATAGCCCGTCCGTGAATGTAGTTTGGTTCTGTTTTATTTGTCGTTTTGGTGCCTCTT
>DASTOZ010000097.1:0-2672 GCA_035762365.1 Pyrinomonadaceae bacterium
GTCGTACGGAACACTGGCGACTGCCTGGGCGCGCTCGGCAGGTGGACGCAATGCGCGAAAAGGACGAATAACCGCCACAGACCCTCCTTATTCGAGTGAAGGCCACGGGTGTAACGATTGGGCCTTCTTTCGGATTACTTGCGGAATTATTAAGGCTTATGGCGATCAAGACTAGCCGTTTAGATGTGAAAACTCAAATGAGCTAGAATCCGGGTTGCGTTGAAGAGTTTGAGAAAAACAACCGGACTAATCTATCGCGCGGGCCGGAAGATCGTGTTGCAACCGGGCGAGGCGTTGCTGCTGTGCCGGATGGCGTGGTGGGTGATGGTCCTGTCAGTCGCGGCGCAACGATATTCGTTGCCGCGAGCGCTCGAAATTGTCGCAGGTCAGCCGTCACATACACCAGCGGTGACAGATCCGGCCGATCGTGAACGGCTCGCGCGATCGATCGATCTACTGCTTTCGACCGACGTTTGGATCTTCAAGCCGATCTGCTGGAAACGCGCGGCGGTGCTGCATCGCTATCTCGCGCGCGGCGGAACACCGACGCGAATTATTTTTGGCGTGCGAAACGATCCAACCGGCACAGTCACCGGACATGCATGGCTCGAAGCCGAAGGACAACCGATCCTCGAAACCACACCACCCGAATACGTCGCAACCTACAGGTTCCCTTCAAACGAGCGTTTCGATCCGCAGTTCGCCACTATTTCCCTCGAATGATCCGGAATTCTTTTTCACGACCGTCCCGCTAGCGTGAGACACACGCATAAAAGAAGATTCAAGAAAATTTCCTTTTCCATCGACTTCTCGTAAGCGTGAGACGCATGTACAAAAAAAGAGAGGCGCGATCTGCACCTCTCCCTTTTAACTTACTTTCGACTCAAGCTACGGCAATGCTTCAACGTTGAAATAGAACTTGAAGCTTCCGGTTTGCTGAATGCCAAGCAGGAACCGAACGTCGATCGACGCGCCGTTTGCGAGCGGCGTCGCCAGCGTTACTGTTCCGGCTGACATCGACGAATTAAATCCACCACCATTCGGCTGTGACGGCGGTTGTTCGAGCGTTGTTCCGTTAACGGTGACGTTGCTCGTACCGCTGCCGCACGGCGGACGATCGACAGTGACGACTACGGATGTCGAAGTTCGTGGCCGCAAGTCGGCAATACCGCTCGGCGCCGGGAAGGTCGTCACGTCAACCACACGGAAACGCAAACGCGTTACGTTACCGCCGGTGTTATTCACGACCGTTCTGCGAATGTCCAACGTTCCGAACGTGGAGTTGTTCGGCGGATCCGAAGTGAAGTCGCGCACGCGATTCGGCGGTGACGCTGCGGCAACGCAGATATCCAACAGGTTCACGGCGAAAGAAGCGTTTCGCTCGATCGGCGAACTGAGGTTTTCTGGTCCGGGTGCTCCGAGGCGTTGACCCGCGCCTGCTGACGTACCATTTGTATCGACAAACACGAAGTCAGCGGCGTTGTTGTTGGTATCCTTGAGGTTTCCACCAGTGGGGCATGCCCCAAAGGTTGTAATCGACCCGCCTTTTCCGCAGTTATCGCGATAGAAAGAGTAATTAATTGAGAATGGTGTGAGTGCGGGATAACCGGTGCCTTCTTTGTAAAGGGTATTTGCTTCCGACGTTGAGCCGACGGCATCGAGTCGGTTTGCGAGGACAAAGTTGGCCGCAACGCTGGTATTGAAGATCGCGATACCCGCGTTATCGGGAATGTCAGTTGTATACGTGGCGTCGCCAGTGGCGGTGGTTCCGTTACCGGCTGGATAAGAAGCGAGACTGTATCCAACGCTGTTTACGCAAAGGTAGTGGCCCCGGTTGGGGATTACCGTACCATTCGGAATAACGCAACGAGCTACTCCGTTTGAAGCCGCCACTGCATAACCTGTTCCGCCTCCTGCGACGGTATGGTCGGCTCCGCTGTTGTTTGCAATTTCAATAAACTCGTCATTCGCGCCATTTGGGCCACGAACACGAAATTCAGAAATGACCAATTGTGCGGCGGCGATTTGCGACATGGTCAGCAGCATCGCTACCAAGCCGGCGCACACGAGGGAAATCCGAACTAACTTAGACATGCATGTTCTCCTTTTTCGGTAGGCCCACGATGTTCAGTGCGGCGGGAAACCCTAACATGCTTATTTGAAGGCAGTCAACGAATTTTGGCATCAATTTTGGCCGGAGTTTTACGGTGTTTGCCGAATAAATCCTCTTATTTCAGCGAGTTACCGGGACCGTACGCGAGGGCAGGGGTGAGCGATGGGCCAAGTGGTCCCAGTCGACGAACATCAAATAAAGGACCAGTTGGTGAGGAAAAAAGATGTTCATGAGGAACAGTGTAGAAGTGTGAAAGAGGATGCCGGCGCCGAGTATCCACCAGCGCGCGCGACGCCAAAAAACTGCGACTGGAAAGAGCAGTTCCCCCAGCAGAACGAGCGCGACTGCGTAAGGGAGATAGGCGCGCACTTGCGGTAGCCAGAAGGCGAGCTTGAAATGCGTGTCGTGGAGGTTGTCGAGTGAATGAAAGATCGCGAGCGCCGGGAGATTGTCGACGCTGAGGTACTTCAGGCCTGTGACTCGCAGCTTGATCAGTGCGGAGCTGAAGTAGACCCAGCCCATCAGTAGTTGCATCAGCAGGATCGGATACGCATACGTC
>DASTOZ010000098.1:0-2455 GCA_035762365.1 Pyrinomonadaceae bacterium
ATTGATCGGATTGACGACCTCCCAGTGAAAGGTCTTCTTCTTGTTCGCGACGTCATGGTCCGTCTTTTTCAAACGTCCGTTCGCGACGGCCGTTAGACGCTCCGGCACGGTGACGCTGATCTGCATTCCGCGATCGGGTTCGTCTGCGCCGTGATCTTTGTTGGGCCACCAGATGCTTGCGCCAATGCCTTGACACGTCGTAACGATAAAGTGCTCGCCCAGATCGTCACGTCCCCACGTGATTCCACCAATCCAAGGCGGGTTTTTACTCACTACCGGAACGCCCTCGTAAAACACTTCGACCCTGTCTTCGACTCCCTTCGGCAGCTCCTTCTCGAACATCACCCAATAAACGTTTCCTTCGCGCTCAAACTTGAGTTGCGAGTTGCCATGAGTCACTTTGGTAATCGCTAGTGGCGGCTGCAAATCGATTTGCATCTTGCTGCCGGGCTTTACAGTCTTGAAGGTGATCGTGTTCGAGCCTTGCAGACGTTTGGTCTCCGGCAGGAACTCCACTTTCAGGTGATAATGCTGTACGTCCCACCATTCACGTTCCGGCGTTATCGAACCGCGCAGTGTTTCCTGCCGAGTGATATTTGCTGTTTGGGCCAGAAGGGAACCGGCGCCAGGGTGTAGCTGGAGAAGCAGGGCAATCGCAAGCAATGTAAATTTACGCATCGTAGCTCCAATGGCGTATTGGTAAGTCGGGCTTCATTCAAACATACGAGAGAAACAACTATCCAGCGATGAATGATAGAATCCCGCGTCGGAAACTTCCGTTCGGTCTTTCTTTCTAACGCATATGCCGCAAACTTTTGACTGTCCCAAGTGCGGAGCGCCGGTGGCATTCGAGCGCTCTCCGGATCCGGGTTACGCTAGACCGAGAATACGTTGCGATTATTGTCACAGCCAGTTGATCGCGCCCGATGAGCTTGCGGGCCAGCCTGCGCGCGTGGTCCGGATTCAATTCGGTTCCGGTGGCAAGGCGCCGAAATGGCTCTGGTTGTTGCTGGCGATTCCGATGATCGTCGGGATTATCGTCGTGCTCTCGGTGCTCGGCGTTTTGGCCCCGGCGATCTACTCCGTCAGCCGTGCCGTTAAAGAGCCGACCACGCCGGGTCGTCCGAATACTCCGGCAAAGGAGAGTCGTAACGCCTTCGCGAACGTCTCGCTCACGTTCGGCAGCGAGGGAATCGGACCAGGCATGTTTAATGACGGGCGAAGTATCGGCGTCGATGGCGCGGGACGAATCTACGTTGGCGAATACACGGGCGGGCGTATTCAGGTTTTCGATCCGGCGGGGAAGTTCGTCACGCAATGGAGTATCGGCGATCGCAAGACGCTGCTTCGAGGCATGGCGGTCGATCGCAAAGGCACGGTCTACGCGGTGCACGATGGGACCATCAGTCGCTATTCAAGCGAGACAGGCGAGAAGCTTGGTGCGACTGAGCGAGCGAGCTTCGACGACGTGACGGTCGCAGCCGACGGCGGCTTAGTAGCTGCGTCGCACGGCGGTCACGATAACATCGTCGTCTTCGATTCGAGCGGCAAAGTGGTTCGGACCATTCCTGACCCTATCAGCGGCGCCAGTGGCGAATCCGAGTTGAGCATGCGGGTGGCGGTCGACGGATCGGGTACCATCTACGCACTCGGCAGATTCAACGACGGCGTTTTCAAGTTTGGCCGCGACGGGAAGTTTATGAACCGTTTTGGCGGCGAAGGGGATCAGCCGGGTCAACTTCGGGCTGCTTATTCGATTGCCGTTGACGGCTACGGACGCGTTTACGTTGGCGACATCAAGGGCATTCAGGTTTTCGATGCTGATGGCCGCTACCTCGCGCTGATCGACTTAAAGGCCCCGGCGTTCGGCATGGTCTTCAACGACAAGAACGAGCTGTTCGTGATCGCCCGCGACCATGTGAACAAATACTCAGTTCCAGCGCCATGAACTGAACAACGAACATGACGAAACCAGAAAAGACGCAAGCCCGAACTGGTAGCGAAACCGCACCCGAGCGGTTTCTGGACCGTCACCTGGGTAACACCGTTCACCTGTTTCTGTCGTTCCTCGCGATTCTCATCCTCGTTGCGGCCGCGATTGCGACGGTTGAGATCATCATTCGCGACATACCGATGCTGTGGCGTGCCGGCAACGAGTACGATGCGCTGCACGAGATCATCCAGGACGTGTTGCTGGTAGCGATTGCGGCGGAATTGGCGCTGCTGTTTCTATTTCACCGTACCAGCGCGGCCGTCGAGGTGCTCATCTTTGTGATTGCACGCAAGATGGTGATCTCGGGAATCTCCGGTTGGGAACTGCTGGCGGGCGTGGCTTCGTTAGCCGGCCTGGTGGCAATCCGGTTCTACTTCATACAAGGGAAAGAACGACAGTCTGGAGAAGGCTCATGAGTGCTGACGACAAACCCGCGGCGATCAAGAGTTGACGCCGCGGGTT
>DASTOZ010000099.1:0-3666 GCA_035762365.1 Pyrinomonadaceae bacterium
CAGCTTTGTTTCCTGCTCACCCGGGTGCAATTCGCCGGGAGTTAGTGATGGCGGAAAGGCCGAGGTCAACTTCGACACTCTCGGTCAGAACATTCCCATCACTTTCTCAGTGACGGCGAAAGTGAACGCCGCGGCGGGAACTACACTCAACGCTACTGCAAACGTTTCGAGCGCCAATCCCGATCCGAATCTCGCGAACAACGGACGTGCGGCCTCTGTTCGAGTAGCTGAGCTGTTCGCCTTCACCGATGCGCAAAAGATCTCAATGAGCCCCGAGGGACATTACGTCCTCGCACTTCGCCGCGGGACGGTGTGGGCGTGGGGCCACAATTTCTACGGCCAGATCGGCAACGGAACAAATTCAAACCAGCCGACTCCGGCGCAGGTCGAGGATCTGATGTCTGTGATCGACATCAGCGCGGGTCACGACTTTGCTGTCGCACTGAAGAGCGATGGCACAGTGTGGACCTGGGGCAGCAATGAGTTCGGCCGATTGGGAATCGGAACGTCGACGCCGTCGACTGCAAACCGGCCGCTGAAGGTCGTCGGGTTGTCGTCGATCACTGCGATTGCGGCGGGCAACAGTCATACGTTGGCGCTGAGAGCAGACGGAACTGTGTGGGCGTGGGGTGCAAACGCCAGTGGCGAACTCGGCCTGGGCACGTCGGATTTTGGCGTGCATGCGACTCCGGTCCAGGTGCAGGGCCTTAGCGGTATCGTCGCTATCTACAATCGCGGTCGCGTGTGTTACGCGGTCAAGGCCGATGGGACGGTGTTCGGTTGGGGCACTACTTTCAGCGGCACGTTGGGCGACGGCACATCAGGCACTCCCGGTGTGATGTCGCCAATCGAGTTGCCGGCGTTGAAAGGAATGAAAGCCGCTTCGACGGGGTTGATCTCGACGGTCGTAATCAAGGCGGACAACACCGTTCTCTCCTTCGGGAACAACTTCCGAGGTCAGCTCGGTCGTGGCCTACCGGACAATGGTCCATACCCGACGCCGGCGCAGATATCCAGCCTGGTCGCGAAGCACATTTCAAACGGGAGTTCCGTTGTGCTGGTGACGGACCAATCGGGCGCGCTAAAAGTATTTGGCCGCAACGACGACGGACAGCTCGGCCTCGGCAGTAAGGACCTATCGGCCCATCCGATGCCGATATCTGTTCCGGGCCTGACCAACGTCGTCGCCACTGTCGCGGGCAGCCACGCAGCACTGGCGTTGATCGACGATCCATCGGCCGGGCGGACGATTCGATCCTGGGGCGTCAATGCCGACGGCGAACTCGGTCTGGGCTCAGTTGGTGGTCAGAACCTTATTCCAACGGTTGTACCGGAGAGTCCGGCAGTCGCGCAGCCCATCTTCAGTATTGCGGCGGGAACGATTCCGGCCACTCAGGTTCAAATTGCTTGCGGAACTCCCGGCAGCGTCATTCATTACACGACCAACGGATCCGATCCTACTGAGAGCGATCCGATCGTGGCCCATGGCGGAACTGTTCTCGTGAACAGTTCCATGACGTTGAAAGCACGCGCGTTTCGTGCCGGGCTTGCCGCGAGTTCAGTGCGGAGCGCGACGTACACGGTCGTGGCGGCAGTGCCACTGCAACTAATGATCGATCAAACCGGGCCGGCATTGGACCAGGTTGCGGCGTTCGACTTATTGACGCTGCTCAGAGATCCATTCCCAGTCGTCAGCATCAACGACCTGCTCTATTTGGGCACAGACAAGAACACACGCCTGGTAGTTTTCGTTTCGAACTTGCAGCAGGCGCCGAATGAACCAGCATCCGCCGTCGTCGTGAACCTGGTGGGCAGTAACAGTCAAATCTACGACGTACCCGCTGAGGACGTGCGGCCTATCGCCAACTCGGACTTTATTCAGGTAAGCTTCCGTCTGCCTGATACGCTTGTACCCGGGACTTGTACGATCCGGATAAAATCTCACGCACAAGTCAGTAACGCCGGGACCATCAGAATCAAGCCTTAACGTTGCTATGAAAAGACTATTTCTGTTGCCCGTCGTCGTTCTCGCCGCGTCGACTGTCGTTTTCCCGCAGTCGGGCAGACGAATCACGAATCCGCAGCCGACGTACACCACTCCGGTCCAACCGCCTGTCAATCCGGAACCGAAGCCGAAGACCACCGCACCGCCGGCGCCACTCGCGTTTTTGCCCGAGAGTTTGCTTGAACGGAAGATCAAAGGGATCGATAAAGGCGACTTCCGCCTCGCCGACTTCCACGGCAAGGTCGTCGTGATCAATCTTTGGGCCTCGTGGTGTGGACCGTGTCGTCGTGAAGTGCCGGATTATGAAAGAGTGCGGAAGAGTTATCAGGGCCAGGATGTGGAGTTTGTTGCGCTGACCGCCGAGGACCCGGATGAAGATAGCGACGATGTGAAGAAGTTTCTGCGCCAGGTCACTTTTGGTTTCCGCCTGGGCTGGGCCGACCGCGAGATGGCCCGCGCACTGATGAATGGACGCAACTCAATCCCGCAAACGCTCGTGATCGACACCGACGGTCGCGTCGTCAAACAGTGGAGTGGATATGCTCCGGGACGCAGCGCCGACAGATTAAAAGACGCGATCGATCAGGCACTCCCACAGAAGTCTCAATAAACTACTTCACGTATTCCCAATGCCACGGCTCGTAGAAATAGGGCCGGAAGCCGAACTTGTCTGCGTTCCGCACCAGCCACTTGTATGCAGGTGTGTTGACCTGGATGGCGCGGTTCGCGTCCTTCGTGTCGACGGGATCGCCTCCGACGTAGAGATCCAGGGCGCGTCCGGTAAAGTGTGGGCTGTTAACTGCGAGTCCGGCACTGCCCGAGTTGGGTGATTTGCGGCGCAACTGGTCCTGATACTCGCGCGAGCGAAACGCTGAGATGATCTTGAGGTATTTCTCATTGGGCGCGAGTTCGCCCGATGGAGTGTGCGCGAGTTTTAGATCGGCGATTGCCGCGGCGAGCATCTTTCGGTAAGCCTCGTACGTAGCGCGCTCGACCTGCCGAAGTTCCACTGCGCGAGAAGGATCGTAGCAGTCGGATGGAGACGCGGTGACTAGCTGATCCGGTGTTGCAGGCGTGCGGTTCTTGAGGCGGTTGCCTTGCCACTGCGAGACCATTGCCATCCATGAGTTTTCGTCGAAAATGCCGCTGGTTCCCAGGCCTCGTTTCTTTTGCCACTTGCTTACTGCTTCAGCGAAGTTGGAGGTTACGGGCTCGTCTTTTGTGTCGAGAGTCTTCGCAAGCAATTCGTCGTAGAGATACCAACCGCGCTGTTGCTTCCCGCCGAAGGTCCAACTTAGCTCGTTTCGGAGCACCTGATTTTGCGCGGCTGCCGCGGAAGTAGCCGAAGCTGCTTTCGGCTTGGTGGTGCTGGTTGAGATTGTCGGTTTCACCGCTGGATTGTTCCTGGTCGACCGCGATTGACCACGGCTACCGCGCGGTGCGAAGGCGATGACAGTCGCCCCGGCCACAAGCGCAACAATAATTACAAGGAGATGAACTTTGCCGTTTTTCATGATTGGGTCGACTTATCCGATGCGCCAACGCGCGATTCGGTTCGACACTTTTTGGCCGATATTCAGTGTCTTCTACGACCGTGTTGCGCGGTTGCCCGTCGACTAGTGGATTTCGTCTTCTTTTTCGCGGTCGTTTTGCTCCTTGCC
>DASTOZ010000100.1:0-2954 GCA_035762365.1 Pyrinomonadaceae bacterium
ACTTTTAAGGGGGAGCTATATTCGGAGTCTCCACTTAACACTCGAAACAACAACCGCAGATCGCTAACGCTTCGGGCCATTGGCCCAATCGCAGCACCCAGCGAGTATGGACCAGTGCTCGGCGGAAACTGTAACTCGCCGGGCACGCGTCCGGTCGTCGGCTTCAACCCGGCGATGCCGCAGAAGTGCGCTGGAATGCGAACCGAGCCCGCGAGATCGCTTCCGAGCCCACCCGGCGACATACCCGTCGCGATCGCCACGGCTTCACCACCACTCGATCCACCGGGAGTCAACTTCGGGTCGAGCGGATGGTTCGTGCGGCCAAACACGGGATTGTCCGCGGTGTAGTCCATAGCCATCTCAGCCGCATTCGTTTTGCCGAGAACCATCGCGCCCGCTTGCCGCAAACGCGCAACGGCAGGCGCATCAATAGATGGAACGTAATCCTGTCGCACCGTCGAACCGCTTGTCGTTCGCAAGCCTGCGGTTTCAATCGTGTCTTTTATCGTGAGCGGCACACCGTGCAACGCACCGATATCCGCAGCGCCCCTCCCGCGGCGCATCATCGCGGCTTCCGCCTCACGTGCTCGTTCCATCACGTCAGGCGCAACTGTCACGACGGCATTCAACGCGGAATTCAAACTTGCGATCCGTTCCAAACACGTTTCGACTATTTCAACCGGCGAAACGTCGCGCCTCTTGATCGCGGTCACTATCTTCGTCAAGTTTGGGCCCATTCTCAGATCCATGGTTAGTTGATCTATACTGAAGGCGATGTCCAACAGGCCCTCAAACAAAGGAGCGTATTCTTGGCTATCCGTTTGAGCAGGACGTTCATCCTGCGCAAGCTCCACCAGCTTACCGGCATTTTCCCACTCGCGATTTTCCTTTTAGAGCATTTTTACACTAACTCTAAAGCTCTGACGGGCGCGCACGATTTCAACAACGCGGTGCGCGATCTCCAGTCGATCCCCTACATTCTCTTCGTCGAGATCGGCGGAATCTTTATACCGCTCATCTATCACGCAGTCTATGGTTTGGTGATCACGATGGAGGCGCGGCCCAATAATCTGGCCTATCCTTATCCGCGAAACTGGTTTTACCTGATTCAAAGAATCACCGGTGTGATTCTGTTTTTCTTCATCCTTTTCCATGTGCTGAATTTCCGCTTCGGCATGATCCCGGGCCTTAACACGACTTCTGTCGCTCACGCCCCCGACCGAGCATTCGAGATCGTGGCCAATGAATTCCGCATGTGGTGGATATTCGGGATCTACACGATCGGCATCGTATCCACGGTCTGGCACCTGGCCAACGGCATTTGGCTGTTTCTCGTCGACTGGGGCATCACCATCGGAGAACGCGCGCAACGGGTCACCGGATACGCGTGCATTGCGTTTGGCGCGGTGCTGCTGCTGGTCGGCATGAACGCCGCGATTGCTTTCATCCGTCCCGGCGGACTGTTAGGAGGACTAATTCATTAATGTCGAGTAACGGCATGAAGATCGCGGTTGTCGGCGGCGGCCTTGCAGGCCTTGCGGCGGCAATGAAGATCGCCGAAGCCGGCCACGCGGTCGATCTCTTTTCAGTCGTGCCCGTCAAACGGTCTCACTCGGTGTGTGCTCAGGGCGGCATCAACGGCGCCGTCAACACCAAAGGCGAAGGCGATTCGACCTGGGAACACTTCGACGACACGGTCTACGGCGGCGACTTTCTCGCCAATCAACCGCCTGCGAAAGCGATGTGCGAAATGGCGCCCGCGATCATCTACCTGTTCGATCGCATGGGTGTTCCCTTCTCGCGCACCCAGGAAGGTTTACTCGACTTTCGTCGTTTCGGTGGGACCAAGCATCATCGCACTGCGTTTGCCGGCGCCTCCACCGGCCAACAGTTGCTCTACGCGCTCGACGAACAAGTGCGACGTTACGAAGTCTCAGGCAAGGTCCGAAAGTTTGAGCATTGGGAGATGCTGTCGCTCGTGCTCGATGGTCATCAGGTCTGTCGCGGACTGATCGCGATGAACTTGCAGACACTCGAGCTCAAAGCGTTTCCCGCGGACGCTGTGATCATCGCGACTGGCGGGCCGGGTTTGATCTTCGGCAAGTCGACAAACTCGATGGTCTGCACCGGCAGCGCAGTCTCGGCCGCTTACCAACAAGGTGCGAGATACGCGAACGGCGAGTTCATCCAGGTCCATCCGACGTCGATTCCCGGCGAAGACAAGTTGCGGTTGATGTCGGAGTCGGCGCGTGGTGAAGGTGGACGCGTTTGGGTGCCGCGCAACCGCGGCGATGTGCGTCCGCCGTCGTCGATTCCCGAGAGCGAACGCTTGTACTTCCTCGAAGAGAACTATCCCGCGTACGGCAATCTTGTGCCGCGCGATATCGCCACTCGCGAGATTTTCCACGTGTGTATCGAGGGCATGGGTGTTGGCGGTGAAAACCAGGTCTATCTCGACCTGACGCACATTCCCGCGGACGTTCTCGATCGAAAGCTCGGCGCGATCCTCGAAATTTACGAGATGTTCGTTGGCGACGATCCGCGGCACGTGCCGATGCGCATCTTCCCCGGCGTGCATTATTCGATGGGCGGGCTGTGGGTCGACAACAACCAGCGCACCAACGTTCCGGGCCTGCTCGCTGCCGGCGAATGCGACTACTCGATTCACGGTGCTAATCGTCTCGGAGCAAACTCGCTCGTGAGCTGCGTCTATGGCGGCTTCGTCGCGGCGCCCGCTGCGATCGAGTACGCGAAGAACGTCCAACGAAACGGTTCCGACGGATCGCGTATCTACGACCAGGAGCTGAAACTTCAGACCGAGATCAACGATCGCCTCGTCAAACAAAGCGGTAACGAGAACCAGTACCTGTTGCACCAGGAGATGGGCAAGTGGATGACTGACAACGTCACAGTCGTCCGCTCCAACGACAAGCTGAAGGCGACCGACAATAAGC
>DASTOZ010000101.1:0-5358 GCA_035762365.1 Pyrinomonadaceae bacterium
CGCCGGTGATGTCCTGCCATAGCGCAAGCGTCTCGGGTTTCGGCCGCGTTGCTGAATAAAAGACAACCGGCACATTCGGAAAAAGATCTTCGTGGTAGCGGGCGAGGAAGTCGAGGGAGACGTCCGATTGCGCGACGACCACGTCGATTGGGCGACCGGCATACTTGTCTTTGAGGTAGTCGTGAAGAGTCTGAGCCTGGTTCTCGCCCGGAAAACGATTGGCTTCCAGATACTCCGGATAGTACTCGATTGAACCGTCTGCGTCCTGTTCCAAAACGGGTCTAAAACCCTGGTCCCACCTTACGTGGCCCGGATAGTTCTTGTCGTACCAGTACAACACGACGACGCGTTTGGGCGTAGCTGTTTGTTGTGCGACCAGATCGGTGGCCGTTAAAGACAATACGACCCAAATCAGCAAGAGCACGACACGAACTGTTTTCAAGCGAGTTCTTCCTCCTCCTCCGGCTAGTAGATCAGTTTGAAGGCAAACTGGATCTGCCGTGACGAACCCGACTCGCCTGTGGGGAAGCGCGTGCTCGTAATGCGGCCGAACACAGGCGTTCCGACAGTGTTGCCGGGCCGCCCGAAGTTCGCATGATTGAACAGGTCAAAGACCTCAGCGCGAAACTGAACGCGCACGCGTTCCCCGAGGTTGGTGGTCTTAATTACTGAGAAATCGACGTTGTTGAAGGTTGGACCGACGATTACGTTGCGGCCCAGGTTTCCGAATCGCGGTACGGCGATGAACGCCGACGCGTCGAACCACTGGTCCACCTCGCCGAGGATCTCGACTGGGCCATCGACGTCGGGTCGCAGCGTGTTTGCGACGCCGTTAACGGTGCTGTTGCTCGTCACCACGTTGAAGGGGTTGCCGCTCTGCGACTGAACGATCACGCCGAGTTGCCAGCCGCGCACGAATTCGTTTTGGCGGAACGGCAAGTCGCAAATCGAACTGAGAACGAAACGATGACGCGCGTCGAAGTCGGAGAGTCCACGTTCACCGGGTAAGTCGAAGCTGTCCTGCACGACGATACCGCCTGTGCTGAACGAGGTGAAGTCGATCGATTTTGAGAAAGTGTAGGAAGCATTGAACTGCCAGCCTTTCGTCAGGCGGCGTGTGGCAGTTACCCAGAGAGCGTTGTAACTGGAATTGCCGGAGCTTCCTACTTCCGTGACGTTGCCGAGCGGCGTGTTGGGCAATATGGGACTTGATTCTGACAGTGCGGGGAAGGGACGCACTCCGTTGATTGGCTGGTTCAGGTTGCGACGAGTGATCAGGTGCGTGCCCTTCGAACCCAGATAACCAAACATCACGACGGTATCGAGAAACTCTCGTTGCACGTTGAGGTTCCACGACTGCAGGTAAGCGTTTTGAAAATCGTGGTCTATCGACTGCGGCGCCAGTCCGGCGGGACCAGCCACGTCGACTGCCTGGTCGAGACGAATCGGCCCGCTGAACGTGAGCGGCACGGCAAGCGGCGGATTGCCACTCAAACCGGTCACGATGCTCGTCATCGGTTGGTCCACGTAGACTCCGTAAGCACCTCGGACCACAGTGGTGTCGTTGAGAATGGACCACGCAAAACCGACTCGCGGCTGGATATTCTTGTTGTTCTCTCGATAAACCTTCTCGAGATCGGTCCCGATACGCAGCAACGAGCCGCTGCGCGGGTCGAAGACGATAAAACGGTCGTAACGTTCGCTGGGCGTCATGTTCCATTCGTAACGCAGACCGAGCTCGAGTGTGAGCGTGGGGTGGAATTTGTAACTGTCCTGGGCGAAAAAGCCGACCGCCGGCTGGGCGATGCTGCTCGACTGATTGCCGAGTGTGATCGAGAACGAATTCGCCGTTCCCGCCAGGAACGCGGCGACGGTCGGGAAATTGACCGAGCCGGTGGTCTGGCGGAAATTGTTATTGAGAAACTGACGGAACTCGCCGCCCAGTTTGAGCGAGTGCTTACCGGCGAGCCAGTTCACCGTATCGGCAACGACGAAGGTTGTATCGCCGCGTCCCGACGGGAAGTTGGCCGGCCCACCGAAGTTCAGGCTGCCGCCGGCGACGTTGATCTGCGGAATGCCGATGGCCTGATCCACGCCGTTTCGAATGCCTAACAGGGCGGGATTGAATTGCGCGAGCGGCGTGCTGGTCGAGGAGAAGCGATTGAAGCCCAGTCGCAGCTCGTTGACGAGCGTTTCACTGAACGTGTGCGTCTCATTGAAGGTAAATATCTGTCGCAGCGCGCGAGCGACATGGCCGAATCCCGGAATCGTGTTGCCAAGGCGGTTCGGTTCACTCAACTCGGAGTCCTGCACGGCGTAATAACCGTGCAGGCGATCGTTGTCGCTGAGGTTGTAGTTGATGTCTGCCGTCCACTGGTCGACTGTTACCGGGGCTGAAGCGGAGCTGACAAATCGTGGAGCGCCGGAGGAGTCGGTCAGATTCGCCCTGGGGATCAGTTCGATGAGTCCAGCGATTACGGGATCGGTCGTGGCCGTTCTTTGCGTATCGCTGAGGACGAGACTGTTGAGATTGAGTGCCTGGCGTTGACGAAGTCCTTCGTAGGAAACAAAGAAGAACAGTTTGTCGCGAACAATCGGCCCGCCTACGTTTCCGCCGAATTGATTACGTTTGAAGGGCGCCGGGCGGTCCGAGGTCAGTTCAAAGAAGTTGCGCGCATCGAGAGCGTCGTTGCGGAAGAATTCGAACAACTCGCCATGAATGTCGTTGGCGCCGGAGCGCGTGGCGATGTTGACGACCGCGCCCGAGCTTTCGCCGTATTCCGCGCTGAAGGTTGAGTTGTCGGCTTTGAATTCCTGAATCGTGCTGATAGATGGCTGAAAACTGATCGAGCTGAACGTGAGATTGTTGACCGTGATGCCGTTGATCATGTAATTGACGGTCTCTTCGCGGTTGCCTGCGGTGAGGATCCCGAGTGAACCAAGTCCGCGCATCGGCGAGGCGGAGAACGCGCCTTGTGGCGGCGTGACGGAGCCCGGTAACAGGAGACCGAGGTCGAGAAAGTATCTGCCGTTAAGCGGCATCTGCTGGACCATGCGGCGGTCGATGATGTGGGCCACCGACGTACTGGAACGATCGATCAAACCGTTGGACGAAGAGATCGTTACCTGTTCCGACACGTTACCGACTTCCAGCTCGAAGTCTTGCGTGATTCGCCGGCCGACTTCGATCCGCAGTTTTTCGATGACGTATTTTTTGAATCCCGGAGCAGTCGCCCCCAAAGTATAGTCGCCGACAGGCAAGGCCGCGAATTGATATCTTCCGTCATCGTCAGAGGTCATCTCGCGCTCGATGCCGATTGCCTCGTCGTTAAGTGTGATCCTCGCGCCGCGAACCACGGCGCCCTCCTGGTCCATCACCTGACCTTCGATGCAAGCAGTTGATTGCGCGAAGATTGAACACGCCATCGCGCAGAGCAGACCGATAGACAGGGCGATTCCGAAGACATGGATTCGGAGCGAACCCGACGACATCAGGGAAAACCTCACGGGACGATTTAGCGCTCAAAATTATAGTGTGCGGTGGCGGGACACAGGTATCCTCAATACTACGTAATGCAGGCTACCGGAAACTACGTAGGCAGCCTGTGACGAGCATCGCTGTTTTTGCGGTGTGTCCGTAGCGGCTACTTCTGCCAGTCCATCATTCGCTTTCGCTGCACCACAGCGAAGCGGGCCAAAATCTTGTTGCTCGAATACTCGGGACTGAAACTTACGACGTCGTGGGTCCCGCCGAAACGTTTGTCGCCGCCGGCCAGCGCCTGCAACTTTCCACCCTCGAGCACACGATAACCGTCATAATGCGTCCACATTTCCTTCTGACCCCAACCTCGCTGCGGCCCCAAATGCGTGTAGAGATCCGCCGGGATAGCGACCAGGCGGAACGCTTCCGGATCGAGCTTCAGTTTGTTAAGCACTTCCGCGCCGTGTTCAACCAACGCTGCTTCGATCTCATTGCGCGACAGGCCCCAACGGCTGTTGAGCCGCAACAGATCCAGCAGTTTCGAATCGACCTCTTCTTTCGCGTCCGGTTCGGGAAAGTCCTCGAGCAGTAAGTCTTCAGCCACGAGGCACACCTTGTAACGCGTGCCGCCGGAGTTGATGAACGGGTTCAGCAGGTAGAAGTCGATTGCTTCGCGTGCTTTGTCTGTCGTCACCGTCGTCGGATAGGTCAGCCGCGAAAGCTTGTCTTGCGACCACTGCTTCACTTCCTGTTTGCGAAAGGACGGCTGCCAACCGTGTGGAATCAAGTGAGCGAACTGACGACGTGGTTCAGTGCGCGCCGGCGACAGGCCCAGTTCGGCGGCAGCAGCCAGAGTTTCATCGGTGAACTTGTAGAACAGATCGTCGCCGAGTTCAGCCGGTGTTGTGAGATCAACTTCCGGCGCGCCCGGGCTTGATTTCTTCGCGTCACTTTCCCTGGCGCTGTTCGCGATCAACTGTTCCAGTTTGGAAAGGTCGCCTCCATCGAGCGCGCTGAGCGCGGCGTTCTGGAGTTGCGAAGCATCCATGCGTTGATCTTTTTCTTCTTTGCCGGTCGCGCCGCCCTTGATCGAGAGTCGTTTGAAATCGGCGATTCGTCGCGCATAGAAACCACTCGAATCCGGATCGAGACGTTGCAGCGCGGTGAGAATGTTCACCGCCTCGTCGCGACGCTCCTTCAGCGTTTCAGCGTCGGCGCCGACAAAAACATTCAACCCTGTCGCGAACACGTCGATCGTCACATCAGCGGCCTGGTCGTAAACAGCTTCGGCAAGTTTGGCCGACTGTGCTCCCGCGGCGACATTGGCCTTCAATCCCCGCAGACGTTCGGTGAGTTCCTTCACGCGGTTCCACTCGCCACGCTCGACGCTCGCGCGCAACTGTTGCTCGATCCACGGCGCCTGAGCAGAGTTCTCCTTGAACGCGTCAAAGCTTCCGCGACTGAAGACGGTCGACAGCAGTGTGCGCGCTCGTTGGAGATAAAGATCTTTGTAAAGGGTGTCGAGCGCGCCAATTTCGACTAGTCGCGCGACCGTGGCCTGTGTGTTCTCTTTTGACTGTTGGACTGCCTTACTCATGAAAACCTTTCCTTTCGAGACGAGGGCGCTCCGTCATGGCGCCGCGACGAGTTCATCCTGCGCTCTTTCATCTCTCTGCACTGCGATCGTATTTTTGCGTTTTAAGACAACGGCCGTGAGATCGTCCGCTTGTTCGGTCCCAAGGGAAAAATCTTTCACGGCCTTATAAAGACGGGAGATAACTTCTTCCGCCGAGCAGTCTCGCGCGTCGCGAATCGTTTCCTTTAGTCTTGCGACACCGAATTCTTCTTTTTCGGGGTTCTGCCACTCATAGAAGCCG
>DASTOZ010000102.1:0-6999 GCA_035762365.1 Pyrinomonadaceae bacterium
AGTCCGTCACCGCGTGGGAAGATCAGGAACATCTCGTTCGGCGGCGATATTCCGTGGGATGAGTTCACGATCGTCACCGCGAAAGACATCCCCGGCGCAAACTACGTCGCGCTGATTCTCAACGACCAACCGTATCTAGCCGATGGCTTCGTCAACCACGCCGAAGAACCGGTGCTATTGATTGCTCATCGCGACAAGTATCTGGTTGAAGAGGCGCGGCGGAATGTGCGTGTAGAGGTTGAAGAGCAGCCCGCGGTGTTTACGCTCGAGGAGTCGCTGGCAAAGAAGGCGATCGTCTGGGGCGAAGATAACGTCTTCAAAAAGTTTCTCGTCGACAAAGGGAACGTTGACGAAGCATGGGGCTCGGCGGACTTCATCGTCGAGGGCGAGTACGAAACTGGCGCGCAGGAACAACTGTACATCGAGAACAACGGCGCGATTGGGGTTGCCAGTCCCGGCGAAGGCGTGACCGTCTGGGGCTCGATGCAGTGTCCGTACTACGTTCACAAAGCGCTCGTGAAGTTGTTTGACCTGCCGGACGAGAAGATTCGCATCATTCAGACCGAAACGGGCGGCGGATTCGGCGGTAAGGAAGAGTATCCGTCGCTGATTGCCGGACACGCTGCGTTGTTGGCGTGGAAGTCCGGCAAGCCGGTGAAACTCGTGTACGACCGCGCGGAAGACATGGTCGCGACGACGAAGCGGCATCCGTCGCGCACGCGTCACAAGACCGCCGTGTCGAAGGACGGCAAACTGCTCGCGATGGAGATCGATTTCACGATCGATGGCGGCGCGTATTGCACGCTGTCGCCGGTCGTTCTTTCGCGCGGGACGATTCATGCGGGTGGACCATACTCGTGTCCGAACGTCCGTATTCATAGCCGCGCGGTCGCGACGAATGTGCCGCCGCATGGTGCGTTCCGCGGTTTTGGTGCGCCGCAGAGCATCTTCGCGCTCGAGCGTCACATGGACAAGGTCGCCGGCGTGGTTGGCCTGACGCCCGAAGAGTTTCGCCGACGCAACTTCATCCGTGAAGGTGAGACGACGGCAACGAGTCAGGTGATTCGCGAACGTGTCGACATGAGCGGGCTGCTCGATCGTGCGCTTCAGTTGAGCGACTACCACGCGAAGCGCGAACGTTTCGCGCGTGAGAATTCGCGTTCTAATGGCGGGCAGTTCCGCGTGAAACGCGGCATCGGCTTTGCCACGTTCATGCATGGCGCGGGGTTTACGGGATCCGGTGAAGTTTACCTGCAATCCGTCGTGTCGGCCGAAGCTACGATCGACGGAAAGATCCAGATACTCGCGGCGAGCACTGAGATCGGCCAGGGCACGAACACGATCTTCTCGCAAATCGCTTCGGAGGCTCTAGGCGTCGACTTCGACATGATCGAGATCGTTCAGCCTGACACCGGACGCGTGCCGAACAGCGGGCCAACTGTTGCATCACGCACGTCGATGGTTGTCGGCAAGCTGGTCGAGTCTGCTGTCACTGCGTTGAAGCAAACGCTGTTCGGCGCTGGACTGCTGAGCGAGCGATATACTTCGTCAGACTTTCGTGCGGCTTGTCGTGAGTACGTCACGCGCTTTGGTCCGTTAAAAACGTCCGCGACTTACCAACCGCCGCCGAACGTTTATTGGGACGACGAGAAGTATCAGGGCGACGCGTACGGCGCTTACGCGTGGGCTGTTTACGTGGCGGAAGTTTCATACGACGAGTTGACTTACGAAGCGCGTGTCGAGGATTTCGTCGCATTGCAGGAGGTTGGGCGAGTGATCAACCCGGTGCTTGCGGCCGGACAGATCGAAGGCGGTGTGGCGCAGGCGATCGGGTTCACCTTGTTTGAAAACGTGGTGTGGAAAGACGGGCGCATGGTTAACAACCAGATGACCAACTACATCATTCCGACGCCGGTCGACATCCCTCCGATCCGCGTCTACTTCGAAGAGAACCCATACGCTTATGGACCAGGTGGAGCAAAAGGCATCGGCGAACTTCCCATGGACGGCGCCGCGCCCGCCATTCTGAACGCCCTCGAAAACGCCACCGGCGCCAGCTTCACCCACATCCCACTCATGCCCGAGACGTTGATGGAACGATATGAACAAGAGCGAAGTCTCGTTCAAGGTTAACGGAAAGGCGCAGCGCGTTGAGGTGTATCCGATGGCGCGGCTGTTGGATGTGTTGCGGCAGGAGTTGCAACTCACCGGGACGAAGGAAGGTTGCGGTGAAGGTGAGTGTGGCGCTTGCAGCGTAAAGATCGACGGGCGGATCGTTAATAGTTGTCTCGTTCCGGTGGCGCAGGTTCAGGGAAGCGAAATAAGGACGATCGAGGGAGTCGCAAGCGACGACGAGCTTCACGCGGTGCAACAGGCGTTCATCGAACATGGCGGAGCGCAATGCGGGATCTGCACGCCGGGAATGGTGCTCGCCGCCGTCGATCTTCTCGAACGCAACCCGCAACCAACCGAAGCCGACATTCGCACCGCACTCGCCGGAAACCTGTGTCGCTGCACCGGCTACATGAAAATCTTTGAATCCGTGATTCGAGCCGTCGATAACACGCGTCGATGAGATCGTACATCCCAAACTATCAACTAACGACACCCCGTTCGCTTGCAGACGTCCTGTCGCTTCTCGCAACCGAACCGGGAGTTTGGAAGCCGTTTGCCGGGGGCACGGACCTGATGGTCCTGCTCGAAGCAGGCAAACTGGACCACCGCAACTACGTCAACATCTGGCCGCTCGCCGAGCTTCGCGGCATCGAAATCACCGGCACTCACGTCACACTCGGCGCACTAACCACTTACACCGACGTGCAAGCGCACGCAGTTCTCCGCAGCGAGTTTCCCATGCTTTGCCAGGCCGCAAGCGAAACCGGCGGACTCGCGATTCAGAACCGCGGCACGCTGGGCGGCAACATCGTCAACGCCTCACCAGCCGCGGATTCACCACCCGCACTGCTCGCCTACGACGCCGAAATTGAGTTAGTCTCAACGCAAGGCTCGCGCTGGCTGCCGTATCAGGGCTTTCACACCGGCTACAAGCAGATGCTGATGCGCCCGGACGAACTGCTGACGCGAATCCGGTTGCCGCGCAACACTGCAGGCGTAACCCATTACTATCGCAAGGTCGGAACGCGAAAAGCGCAGGCGATCTCCAAGGTCTGCCTTGCCGCCACGGGCCGCACGAACAACGGCCACATCGAAGACCTGCGAATCGCCCTCGGCAGCGTTGCGCCGATCGTCGTCCGCTGCACACAAACTGAAAACGCGCTGAGAGGTCAAAAACCCGACGCGGCGACGGTGAAGTCAGCGCAGGCGATCCTGTTGCGCGAGATCTCTCCAATTGACGACATCAGGTCGACGGCAGATTACCGTCTGCACGTGGCGTCGAATCTGCTCGCCGACTTTGTGCGAATGCTGAACTCGTAACCAGATGCCAAACTATCGTCGCACACTGTTGCTACTGCTGACGTTGGCGACTCTAGTGGCGCACATCGCAGCGCAGGAACAGGAAGAGCCGATCGAGAACGTCCCTGCAGTCCTCAGCGGCTTGCGCTCGAACGTGGTTGAAGGCGACGTCGCTTACGTGCGCGAAAACGCGAAGTTTCCGATTGAACCCAACTTCGAGCTGAAGCAGTCGGACACTATTCGCACTGCCCCAAACGCACGCGTCGAGCTGTTGCTTCAACCCGGAAACTTCCTGAGAGTTGCAGCAGACACGGACTGCCAGTTCATCAACGATCATTACGACCGTTTGAAACTCCTACTCACCAAAGGCTCGCTCACTTTTGAACTGCTGAAAAACGATTGGGAAGACACCTCTGACTTCTTCGAAACGCTGAAGCAAGGCTTCGAGCTGATTCGCATCATCACGCCAACCTCCGAAGTGTTCATCACGCAACCCGGCATCTTCCGCATCAACGTCGCCGAAGGTCGCACGGAGTTGATCGTCCGCAAAGGCGAAGCACTGATCGATGGACGTCGCGTGAAAGAAAAACGCGCCGCGATTTCCCTGCGAGGAAATGTCAACGTCGCCGACGTCGACGTCAAGGCCGAGGACGCATTCGACGCCTGGAGCCGCGAGCGCTCGGACAAGATCGTCGAAGCAAACCACTCGTTGAAGAAAGACGCTCCGTGGGCGAAGAAAAAAGAAGGCCGCGAAGCGATGGTCGACATGCCACCGTCCGAACAGCGAGGCGGCAACAATCCTCACGTTGTTTACGCGCGACCGGGCGCCGTGAATTTCGTCGAAGAGGGCGTTGAGTTCAGCTCGGGAAACAAAATGTGGCAAGAGCTGACTGAGAAGTCGCAACTCGTACCGGGTGACAAGCTGCGCACCGGCCGTCACAGCTTCGCAGAGTTGATGATGTTTCCGGATCTATACCTGCGAATGGATGGCGAGTCGGAAGTGTTGCTCGAACAACTGTCGAACGAAACGATCGCGTTCAAAGTGTTGCGTGGTTCGGCGATACTCGACGTCGCGCGGTTCGATCGCAAGGAGTTGCCGGAGATCTCGATGAGTGGACCATCGACCTCGGTCTTTGTCGCCGAAGAGGGAAACTATCGCATCAACGCCAGACTCGCCAGCGACGAGATCGTCGTGCGCAGAGGCAAAGTGCAAATGCAGGACCGGTCGATCGGCGGCTGCCGGGTCATCAGCGGCGCAAACATCGCCGAATGCGATCGCAAGGTCAACGACAACTTCGACGTCTGGAGTCAGCATCGCGGTGAAGGTCAGCATTTCTCCGGTTCGGTGATGGCGACTCGACTCGAGCAGTTGCGCCGGCGTCGATTCAGAACCACCGGTTTCTGGTATCAACTTCCCGCGAACGGGCAATACACATTCGTGCCCTTCTTTTCGACGTACTTTCGCTCGCCGTACGGCGGCACTTACTCGAGCGCTCTATCGCCGCGGCGCGCGACAATGTTTTTCAATGATGGAGGTTCTTTTGGAACGGGCCCTGGTCCAAGGCGTGTCGGCTTACCCGTGCGTCCGATCCCGTGACGGTGTGCACTGAATCTGATCCGGTAAGGAAAAACTAATGTCCGCAACGGTCCCTCAAGTCTCTTTCAATCGAAACGCTGTTCGCCCGATGGAATGTTTCAGGGGCGGGTGGAACCTAATCAAAGGTCAGTACTGGCTGATTCTCGGCATGTGTCTTGTTGGCTGGATGATCACCGCGGCCGTGGGAATACTCATGGGGCCGATGATGTGTGGCCTCTTTCTAGCGTTTTTCGCCCTGCGGCGGGGTCAACCCATCGAGTTCGGCACGTTGTTCAAGGGCTTCGACTATATCGGTCAAAGCATACTCGCGACGCTGATACACGTGGTGCCGATCATGGTCATCGTCATACCGGCTTACATACTCTTTTACGTGTTTTTCGTAGTGGCGATGGTGGCACAGGGAGGACAAGAACCGAATCCGCTTGTGGTGCTCACGATCGTCGGAGTGTATGCGTTGTTTTGGATCGCAGTGATCGCAGTGATCATGTTCATCTCTATCGGGTTTATGTTCGTCTACCCATTGATCGTCGATCGCAACCTCTCGGCTTTGGACGCGGTGAAGCTGAGTTTCAAAGCCGCGATGGCAAACTTCTGGGGGCTGCTCGGATTGACCGCGTTCAATTTTCTGTTGAGTATTGGCGGCGTGTTGTTGTGCATCGTCGGGGTCTACTTCGTGCTTCCGCTCAGCTACTCTGCGATTGCTGTTGCTTACGAAAAGGTGTTTGGATTGCGGGAGGGACCAGTGGCGCCGAACACTCCACCACCACCGCCGGTTTTCACTTAAGTCAGGATGGCGAGTCCGGATCTGATCATTCGCGGACGAAACGTTGTGCTGCCGGATTCGATCGGCGCTCGGTCGATTCACGTTTGCAACGGCGCGATCGAGTCGGTGCGCGACTACGATGAGATCGCCGGCGATTGCGAACTGATTGAAGCGGATGAGAATTGCGTGGTCATGCCCGGGTTGGTCGATACGCACGTGCACGTCAATTCACCCGGGCGCAGTGACTGGGAAGGTTTCCAGCACGCAACTTCGGCCGCGGCAGCCGGTGGGACCACGACGCTCATCGACATGCCGCTCAATTCGATTCCCGCTACAACCACACTCGCCGCGTTCAAAACGAAGCTTGCCGATGCGAAGGGCAAGTGCTTCGTCGACGTCGGGTTTTGGGGCGGCGTCGTGCCGGGAAACACCGCCGAGCTCGAACCGATGCTCGAGGCAGGCGTAGTTGGTTTCAAGTGCTTTCTCGTTCCGTCGGGCGTCGACGAGTTTCAGCATGTGACCGAGGACGATCTGCACGAAGCAATGCCGGAGCTTTCGCGACTCAACGCGATGTTGATCGTTCACGCGGAATTGCCGGGACCGATCGATACCGCCTCAGTTTCTGCGTCGGGGACCACTGCTGATTACCAGACGTTTCTCGATTCGCGCCCGCGGGCTGCTGAGAACGAAGCAGTCAAGCTGATGATTCGTTTGAGTCGTGAGTTTGGAACGCGTGTGCACATCGTGCATCTTTCATCGTCCGACGCCGTGCCGTTGTTACGCGGGGCGCGCGCTGATGGTGTTGCGATCACCGCGGAGACTTGTCCGCACTATCTTCATTTTGCGGCAGACGAAGTGCCGTCGTCTGCGACGGAGTTTAAGTGTTGCCCGCCGATTCGCGAGCGCGGGAATCGTGAACGGCTGTGGGACGGTTTGGCGGAGGGAACGATCGACATGATCGTATCGGATCACTCGCCGTGTCCCGTGATGATGAAGGAGCGTCGCTCAGGTAATTTTTTGGCAGCGTGGGGCGGTATCTCGTCGCTGCAACTGCGCTTGCCGATTGTTTGGACCGAAGCGCAGCGACGCGGGTACTCGTTTCAGGATCTCGCCAAGTGGCTTTGTGAAAATCCGGCGCGGCAGGTGAATCTCGAATCGCGCAAAGGGACGATCGCCGTGGGCCACGACGCAGACTTCGTAATCTGGGATCCGAATCGCGGTTTTG
>DASTOZ010000103.1:0-2958 GCA_035762365.1 Pyrinomonadaceae bacterium
GCTTGTCGCGCTTCGTCGGCTTTGCGATTGCTCCATTTCACGAAGAAAAGAACGAGCAATCCGACCACGACGAGCCCGGCCAAGCCGTAAAGAATCTGTCGGCCCCGGCCTTCGAGCAGATTGCCGAGCCGGTCAACCAAGCCCATCGTCGTGTCGCGGAACTTGTCCTGCTGGAGTTTCCGGACGACCTTCTTTTTATACTTTGCCACTTATATTCCTCTTGCAAGCCTCCATAGTCGGCTGCGTTCTGTTGGGTGTATGATAACGAAAACCGTCACTCTAATGGCGCGTATGAAAAGTTGTCAAGGCGACGGTACTGTCTCGGTTCGTCAGCAAAACGCATCTAAATTACCGATGGAATTTCTTCGGGAACAAAACGAAAGGGTCTGGTGTCTAAAGGGCAGCCTGTCCGGGAAAGGGCAACTTTTTATAACTGCTTTGATTCCCGCCCCAGGGGGTAATCAGTGAGCTACGGAGAGCCAATCGCCCTCCGCGGGCAAATGGAACTGGAGCAGGTTGCCACGGCGACCGTAGTCGACGCTCGGCCTTCCGTTGAAGATCAGTTCATTGAAAGATTGAAGCGCAGCGACCCGGCCGCCTTCGAGAAACTGGTGAACGAGCGCTCCGGCGAGATTTACGGTCTGCTTTATCGGCTGACTGAGAACACGGAAGAGGCTCGCGACCTGACTCAGGAAACGTTCTTGCGAGCGTTTCAGAGCATCGGGCAGTTTCGCGGCGAATCGGATCTGCGGACCTGGATTTATCGCATCGCCATCAATCAGGCGCGAAATCGCTGGCGATGGTGGCGGCGAAGGCATCGTGATTCGACAGTCTCGATTGATGCCACGGATGCGAACGGCCATGCGGCGGTGATTAATAAGCTGAGTTCCGGTGACTCTGGTAATCCCGAACATGGCGCACTCGCTCACGAACGTGAACGGGCGTTAAGGAAGGCGTTGAGTGGTTTGCGGCGCGTTTATCGAGAAGCAGTAGTGCTGCGTGACATTGAAGGATTTGCGTACGACGAGATAGCGGTCGCACTCGACATCAGCGTAGGAACTGTTAAGTCTCGACTGGCGCGTGGACGCCAGGAACTCCGGCGCAAGCTGGAAGGATCTTTGTAAAGGATGGCTGACCCGCCCCGGCTCACGAAACTCGGTGCCAAATGGGTCGAAGTGAGAAAACGGCGGGGTCAAGGCTTCCGAAGTGGCATGATAGGGCGAATTGAAAACGTGGCCAGCAACACCCGTTGAAGCATAGCCCACTCAAGCCTGAAGGGGTTGCCCTAAACTTGTCGGAGTTGCTTCTTTTGACAAAAGGGAGCAGCCGGGGTCGGTCAGCCATCCAAGCATTGTCGATTGGCGATTGCCGAATGCCGATTTTAAGTCGTGCGGTTGAGTAGTTCACTACCGCCGTCATCGATCGGCAAAGAGATTGGCAAATCGGCAATTGGCAATCGCCAATTGGAAATCTCTTATGTTGTGCGAAGAAACAAGACAGTCGCTTTCGTTGTACGTTGACGATTGTGTGTCTCTGCCGACTCGAGTAGCGATCGATGAGCATTTGGATCGCTGTCCGGTGTGCCGCGCGGAAATAGCCGAACTGCGAATGCTGACTCGCAGTCTCGGCCTCATGTCGCGCCCGATGCCTCCGGCAGATCTGGCGATGTCGATTTCCAACGCGCTGTACATCGAAGCCGCCGCACGGAAGCAGGCGCCAACTCCTTCGATTGCTCAGCAGATCAGGCGGTTCATTCAACCGCGTCTGATGCCCTACACCGTCGGCACTTTCGCGTCCGTCATCATGTTCTTCCTGATGTTTACGGCGCTGCGTCCGCATTTCGTGGCGCTGCATGAAGCGGCACTTCAACGTAACGCCGTGCTTATGCTCGACAACGGCGATTTTGTCGACCACGATCTTAGAGCGCTGTATCCTGACCTGACGAAGCCTGTTACCGATGTATCTCTCGCCGCGGAGCGTGCTCCTTACGGTTCGCAGTCGCCGAGCCTTGATCCTGCGGGCGCGCTGGCAAAGATGACCCGCGCTTACGCTTATCCGAGTGAAAGCTATTACGCGCCTGATGACGACATGCTCGTCGTCGCTGACGTATTCAGTAACGGTGCTGCTTCATTGGCCGACGTGGTCCACCCACCACGCGACCGTCGCATGCTCGACGACTTCGAATCCGCCTTGCGCCAGAACGCCGCATTCGTCAAAGCCTCCCTCGACCGCCGTCCTGACACGATGCGCGTCGTCTTTTGGTGTCGCGGCGGCGCCGTGCAACGCGTCGAAGTCGACGGCCGCAACTAAGTCACACCTTCATTAGCATCTACATTCAGTCGCGGTTAATGCCCCTCGCTTGACGCACCGCACGTCGCATGCTAGTTTGCGGCTTCACCTTTATTTACTGATAAAAACAACGTGAGGCCTCGAAGCAAGCCGCGCGAGTGATTAATTTGACCGCAACAGCGCCGCAATTAAAACGCACCCCACTCAACGACGCCCACCGGCAACTCGGCGGACGCATGGTGGACTTCGGCGGCTGGGACATGCCTGTACAGTATCCCGCCGGTACGATCGAAGAACATTTGCGCACACGGACTCATGCGGGGCTGTTCGATGTGTCGCACATGGGAGAGATCGACGTCCGCGGCAGCGACGCCATCGCGCTCGTCAATCGGATCACATCAAACGACGTCACAAAACTGGTCGACGGCCAGGCGCAGTATTCGGCTCTAACGACGCCCGCTGGAACCGTGATCGACGATCTGCTCGTCTATCGTCTCGCAGAAGATCATTTGCTCCTCGTCGTCAACGCAGGCACGACTGAGAAAGACTGGGACTGGATCAAGTCGCACCACAGCGGCGAGGCAGTCGAGTTGCGGAATGCGAGTGCTGAGTATTGTCAGCTCGCGCTGCAAGGCCCTGACGCCGAGTCGATCCTGCAACCGCTGACGG
>DASTOZ010000104.1:0-4748 GCA_035762365.1 Pyrinomonadaceae bacterium
GCGTCAGGAAAGACGTGACAGAGCACCGACCACGTTCCGTGATCCAAGCCCCACTGTGTATCCAACCCGACATCGAGTGGCGCAAGCAAATCTCTTACGCGACTCGCGAGCTGCGGATCTCCCGGCGCCGGGTACTTGACCTCATACAGCGCGCGCGGAAACCCGCCGAAGTCGTGAATCGTGCGCGGTTGGTCCTGCGCGGTTACCAACGTTGCCGGCAAGTACCAATGGGCCGAGACGCAAACGATAGCCTTCGGCTTCGGAATAGTGTTGCCGATCGCGGCCCAGCCTTTGGTCCATTCGTTAGTCTGTAGCGCATTCATCGGGTTGCCGTGCCCGAAGAAGATCGCCGGCATCCGGTCCACCATAGGTTCTCCTCTCGTGCGAACGCTACTCCTCCTGCTCCTCGTCCGCCTGGACGCGTCGTGGCAGCCCGGCGACGGGCAGACGCCAGCCGCGCCGTATGGCGATCAAACGGATTCCGAAACAGAGCGCTGCGCCCGCGATTGCCACCGCAGTAGGAGGAAAATTCAGAGCGTGGCCCGCGACCACCACAATCGCGCCCGCAAGTGCCGCGACAGCATAAAGCTCGGCCCGTAACACCAGCGGAATTTGCGCCGTAAGCACGTCGCGCAGCATGCCGCCACCGATTCCAGTCAGAGCGCCGAGCAGCGCGGCCATCACGGGGTTGAGTCTGTAGCCCAGCGCCTTCTGCGCGCCGACCACGGCGAAGAGCGCAAGTCCCGCCGCGTCGAAAACGATTACGTGGTTGCGCAGTTGGCGCAGCCGTTCGCTGACGGGATACCAAACGAACACTACCAATCCGGCTAGAGCCGAGACTGCAAGGTAACGCCAGTCGCTGATCGCTGCCGGCGGCACCGCGCCGATCAGCAGGTCGCGCGTGATGCCGCCCGCACTCGCTGCCGCGAACGACAGAACAAGCACACCAAAAAGATCGAGACGTTCCCTGACGCCGGCCACCGCGCCGCTCAGCGCAAACACGAACGTGCCGATAAGGTCGAGCACGAGTAGTTTGCCCGCCGCATACGCCTGGAACTCTGCGAGGGCGTTCAATGCTTCCTGACTTAACGAGGGCTGGAGCAATGTCAGTATCATCATTCGTATCCTCGACGCGTGGCTTGAATATCAGGTCCTGACTTGCGACGGATCATCCTTCGGAACGGTTTTCGCTAAATACGTCAAAGCCGCAACGACGAGTGCCTGCGTACCGTTCGAAATCGTCGGTTGAATTACCGGAGCAAAGAACTCGGAGTGATTGACGGGGATGTCCTGTTCCACACGTCCGGCATCGAGAGCCCGTTGATACTTCTCCGGATCCGTGCCGCCGATGCCCCAGTAGGTGTAGGGCGTTCCTAAGGCGTTGGGTATGTCGCTGAAATCTTCGCTGGCCGTCAGTGGTCCAAGGTCGAAAACGGTTTCTGCTCCGAAGTGAGTCCGGAATGCGGAAGTGATTCTTTCCGTCAGCGCGCAAACCCTCAACTACTTCGTGGACGGCACAACAACGCTGGCAGCCGTAACTGGCGTACTCGACAAGCGTCAACTCAGCGTCGGGTGGTCCCAGAACGTGGTCCTGGTCCAGGTCAATCGGAGGATCAAGCTTGTCGAGTCTCATATCCGCGAACGCACGATCTCAACCGTGCAACTCGCAGTCGTTACCAACGCGGTTGCAACGCTGCCCAAACCTAGTTTCTTCTTCGGGTGGTCCAGTCCGCGTGAGCCGACGAAGACGCATTCGGCGCCCCACTTCCGCGACTGATCGAGCAGTATGCGCTGCGGTTCACCTTTCTTCATTGCAACCGACACGTTCAGGCCGATTGCGCGCAACTCGTCTGCGGCCCATTCGGACATCTGTCGCGCTTTTCTCATCGCTTCTTCGTTGCTGCTCCTGATCATTTCCCCCGCAGTCGGAAGGATGCGGCCAATCCTGCCGGGTGAAACACTCTCGTCGACTGCAATGATCTTCACCTCGGTTCCTTCAGTCCACACACGTCTGCCGACCGCACGCACCGCGCGCTCTGCGCCGGTGGATCCATCCACCCCGAGCATGATTCGCGGCGGTGCGTAGTGATCAGTTTTGTTTGTTCGACGAACGACGCGCACAGACGAGCGCGCGTCGGTGGCAAGCTTTTTCGAGACGCTGCCGAGAAGGAAACGGCTCACAGCCGAGCGTCCCTGCGAACCGACCACGATAAGGTCTGGCAGCCACTCCTCCGCTTCTCGTAACAACTCGCGCGAAGATGAACCCTCCAAGACTCGGGTACGCACTGTCCATTTGGGGAAGTCAGACACGACACGCCCGCGCGCTTGCAATGCGAAGTTACGCGCCTCGGCGAGCAACCGCACGGCCTGTTCCCTTGCTACCGCGATCGCCGAGGTCACGCGTCGCGAACGAAGCGCGGTTCCGGCGTGCTCGGCAATCGGCGACGACGTCTTAACAAAGGCGTCGCTCACAGTGACAATCAGCGCCTTCACTTCTCGCGGAAGTCCGGCCCTCTGCAAATCGTGCAACGCGGCATCAGCGTAAGCCGAGCCGTCGTACGCGATCATCACTTTCATTCGTCCCGGCATGTTAATCGTCTCATCTGCTCTTCGTCTGCTGATTCAGCCACCTGAACGCCGCTTCAGTATTCTTGTCATGAGCTCCGTCGAAGATCGTGATTCGCGCGTTTCCAGACTGCCGGCGGAAGAGAATTCGTAATCCCCCGTAAGCCGGATCTGCGGTGTCCGTTTTCAAAGTTGCCGGCACTTGAGCTTCGCGTGTGAAATATGCGATCTCGTCTTCCGTCAACCTAGCCTCCGGCGACGCCAGCAGGTTGAAGGCGATCAGCGATTGGCTAACCGGTACAGGGTCGCCTCCACTGCGCCCGTCGCGTATGCCGTGATTGATATCAATCGCGATTCCGCGCGCTCGGTCGAGGTAAGTAAGTGCCGAACGCTTCCGGCACTCATCGGCGGCCGGTCTTGCATTGAGCGGATTTCCGCCGCACGAAGCTGCGATCTCGCGAACGTATTTTGTTCCTAATCTCTTACTCTGTTCGTACCACGCATTCAAGTCTGAGATGGGCACCCACGCCGACACGCCCGCCCAAATTTCAGGGGCACGGCCGGCGAGCAGCAGACCGAGATAACCCCCACCGGACCAACCGACCGCGTAGATGCGACTCTCGTCCACGCGCGCGTTGGCCTTCGCGTACTCAATCGCGCTTAGCACGTCGCCGATCACCAACTCCGATCCGGTAGCCTGCGGCTTGTTATTCGCGCCCCTGAAATTCGGATGGATAAAGATCCAATCGTTGGCGATGGCCCATTCGGCGTAAATGACGCTCTCCTTCTGCCGATAGTTGTTGCTCCACGAGTGCAAGCCGACGAGCAGCGGCCGCGGATCATCGCGTTCCGGCTTATAGAACATCATCGGCTGGTTCGTATCGTCGGCGGAACTTTTGTAAGTGATGCTTTGCACCGCTGTGTTCCACGTCCCGCTTGACTCTGTCACCGCGCCCGAAGCCACTCTTTCCGGTGTTTTGAGCGGCTCGACTGTGGGTGTGGGTGATGGTGTGGGGCTCGACGGTGAAGGCGTCGATTGCGCGGTCGTGGTCGCGTTATTCCGGCGCGCATCCTCTGCTCGATTCGGCGCGTCAGAGCAAGCCGTTAAGGCTAAACATGCGAACGCGAAAAGTGCTTGCACATAAGAGCACCACTTCAACGTCACTTCGCCCTCCACTTCACGGCATCGAAAACAAAAAGGATGAGAACTTCCGAAGAAGATCACATCCCTAGCAGACGCATGCTTCAGAAGCCGCGTTGAATACGATCAGATGCGTTGCTCGTTCCTTGTGAACAAAATTCTAGCGGAGGACGCAACTGCGGTGAGTACGGTGTGATACATACGTGCGCCCGTCCAGGATCTTGATTAATACGTAGAGGTGAAATGCAGCAGATTTCCGGCGAAGGAGAACCACAGCAGACCAAGACACGCGAACAGCATGATCGTTGCCGCTAACTTCCCGTAAATCCTTCGCTTACTAATCCATGCCAAACCGGCATTGAGCAGCACCACGATCGTGCCGATAGCGCCAACCAGACCGATCGTTTGGACCAGATAAAACCACTTGATGCCTTGACTGCTCAGTATCTCGAGATGAGTGAATCCATACGTTAGCAGCAACAAAAACGCGGCGATGAAAATCACGTCCAAAAGAAAAACAATCCGCACTCCGAATCGAAGCAATCTTTCAACGGGTGAGAGTTCAAGCCTATGTCCGTAGTGTCTTCTTACGACCCAGGCGATGGGCCAAAGTATCAGTGTTGCAACCATGACAAAGAGCGAGACTCCCAACACCAGCAACAGAAGCTTTCCATTTTCCGCCTTGCCAACTAATTGTCCGGTAAAGAATGGAAACGGCAGGATCATCTGCATCTTTCCATCCTGATCCGGTTTGAAAACGAGTTTGTCCTGACCGTCGCGCTCGAGGAATGTCGTGGGACTGACCGCCTGCCATCGCTTCGGCTTACCATTCGCGCCAGTGAGCAGCGACACTTCGATATCGTCTTCGCCTGCCGGGGTGACGGTGAACTGGCCGAGCAATGACGCCAGCTTGACGAAGGAAGTTTCGCCGCGACGGCTCAACGTGTAAGTGCCGGACACAGCTTTCGGAGCTTCCTTCGCGCCCGCCGCGGGTTGGGCCTGAATGGCGTGCGGATAATAGCGATCGAGAAACGCCTCCCAC
>DASTOZ010000105.1:0-2721 GCA_035762365.1 Pyrinomonadaceae bacterium
TGTCCTCGGCGAGCGCATGCAGGCCGTCCTGAGAAGCTTGTAGCTCGCCCACGTTTGTTTGCGACAGTTTTCCGTTCGGATCGACTCGATTGCTGCTCGCGTCAATCGACGCGCCGAGGTCGCGCGCATCGATCGAGTAAATCACCAGGTTGCCCCGCACGGCCGCGTCTGCAATGCGGCTTACGCTGTTGCTGTATCCCGTGCTCTTGTCGTTCAGGAAGAACCCGTCAGAAACGAAGAATACGGTTTTACGACCGGGCATCTGACTGGCGGAGCGCATCAGGCTCTCGAGCGCAGTCAGCGTGCCCGAAGTAACCGACTCACTCTGCCTCATGAGCATGTGCGCGCGGTCCTTCACGACGCGCTGCGCTCCTTCTCCGGTAATGCCTGAGCTCATTTTCCCGCCGCGAACGCGCGCGGCGACAGGACCGCCGCTTGGCGGACCGATGCCTCCCGGAACTGTGATGTTGTTGGCTTTCATCAACTCGGTCGCGAAGTATTGCAAGGCAGACTGGTCGCCTTGTTCGATTCGCAGCGCCTGGTATTCAGTCATCGGAATCTGTTCGGTGTCGCGGACCGTGTATGGCTTGTGGTTCAGACGACCGACAGCCGCGCGCACCACCGACTTGTGATCTGAAAACCTTTGCAGGAAACCGAGTTGACCGCTGGGTGTGGCGACTGCGACCTGATCTTCGATCGACATCTCATTGTCGACGAACTCCAGGAGTGCCTTACGTGTCCGCTGAACACTCGCGGCGCTGAGGTGCAGATCGTCGATGAAGAAGATGATGGTGCGACCGCGATACGTTGCGCCCGTGGGCGTCACTGGCGCCGCTTTCGCGGCAGACTTCTCCAGCTTTTCCTCGCGAACGGTTCCGGCCGTCACGCGTTCGAAGAACGATGGCGTGACTGTGCGTCCGTCAACCTTGAGTAAGAATTCTTCCGGCTTCAGTCCCTCGACGAACCGGCCTTGCTTGTCGACAACCACGACGCTGGTCTGAACGAGTTCTGTAGTAATGCGCACCGGGTCGTCGTTGGCCGGTCGCGGTTGCTGTCCCCAGGCTGCCGTGATAACCAGCGAAATCGTTAAGACACTGATAATGACTTTGTGACGGTTCATGAAAACGCCCCCGAGGACCAAACGCGTTCGAGATTTCCTTCACTCTACCACGGGCCGATCTATTTCTGGACTGGGAGTCGTTGCACGTAGCTGTCTCGCGCCCTCACAGCTACGTCCGGTCGCTCCACGCGGACCTTAATCTCCCGACGCTCGCCGCCTTGCGGAGTTGTTTGGGGATAGTAGCCAAGACTGTATTGATGCCGGAGCTCCTCGGCGATTTTGAAAAAAGCGTCGCTCAATTGAGTGCGGTCGTTTGCCGTGTAAAGACGTCCACCGGTCTTCGTCGCGACCTGATGAAGAAACTGATCCGCCAACTTGTAATCGCCGATCGACGTCCCGGGACCGGTCGCTTTCGGAGTACCGTAAATCGCTCGCGATGACGTGCGGGTCGGGACGTTCCTGCCTCTGACCGTCGTCGTCACTATCGTGGTATTTGTTCTTGTCTGGGCGTCAACGAAGTCGGTCGTATCGTACTGAATCGGGTAGATGAGTGCGTCCAGTTCTTCAATCTCATGAAGCGTGCTCTGATATGTGGCTTGATAGCTTCCGGTATCTACGCCGTCGGTGAAAAGCACGATTGCTTTGCGCCCGTCGATCTTGTTTAAGCGCGCTTTGATGACGAGATCGAGTGCGTCGTAAAGGCGCGTAGAGAAGCCCGTGACCGCATTTCGATTGATAACTTCAGTGACAACTTTCTGATCGTTAGTGGCTTCGGTTAAGAGCATGACCAGTCTGTCGAAGGTCACAACCAGGACGCGATCTTGCGGCCGCAATTGTTTGGCGAAATTGATGGCGGCTTCTTTGATCTCCCACAGGTGGAAAAATGTCGAGCCCGAGGTGTCGAGTAGCAGCGCAACGGTGAACGGTTTCTCAGTGGACTCGAAGTAGGCGAGCTTCTGTTCGACGCCATTTTCGAAGACCTTGAACTGTTCGCGCTGGATATCCGAGATGAACCGGCCGTCCCGGTCGAGAACGCTGACGGGCACGGTCACGAGGTTTGTATCGATGCGGACCACATCGCCTTCGCTGACCTCTTCCGGGTCGTCGAGACTAGTTGACGACGGCATACTCACGGAGGTGTTGGGCGAGGTGCGAGCGAGTGAAGGTTTTACTTCCGGCGGCTCCGGGTACGACGCACTGATCTCAACCGGAGGATTAACAGCGATCGAATCAACAACGGGATCTCCAACCTTGCGGGGCCTCGATGCTTTAACCGCGGTTTTTTGCGCAGGTGATCCGTCGTCCTTCTTAATCACGTAAGCGCCGCGCGAACACGAAGACGACTTCTCGTGGGCGATGATGATGTAGCCATCGGGAATCGGAACACCTTGACAGATTCTCAACGTTTGCCCTCGCGCGGGATTGTTGACGGGTGTTTCAGTTTTCGAGGCGCCGCGCTTGGCTCTCTTGTTCGTCTGGCCAAACACGACGACGGATAAAAACGAAAGGACGACAAAACCAGCGACTGCGCATTTCATGTCGCGACTCCTAAGCGGAATTTTTGGAGGAGCAGGCATTATAGCCGCGCGGTCGTTACAGAACCCAAGAAGATTGCCGGCCAAGATTCATTCTTGTGCAAAGCCACTCCCGAATCGTTGTTA
>DASTOZ010000106.1:0-3989 GCA_035762365.1 Pyrinomonadaceae bacterium
GGGCTTGCTGAAGATTGCGTCATCGCTGCTTGGGATTGACTCATAGATGTGGCGCTCGATCTGGTTGTTTCAATGAACGTAGCATCATAATCGAGTTTATCTGTCTTTCAAACTGGCGGCATGCTTGTTGCCGAAACGACAAACCGGTGTGGTACGTTTAGCCTCGATGTCTGCGGAAAAACCGAAAAACGATTCAACTGAGACGCGAACTCGAAGCAGGAGATTCGCGCCACTTGGAATCATATTCGGTCTGTTGGGGCTGATCCTTTTTGCCTACTTCGTGAGCAGCGCCGGCATTGGACAGATACTCGCCGGGATTCAGCGGCTCGGCGCCGGTTTTCTGCTGATTATCGCCATTTCGAGTTTGCGATACGTCGCGCGCGCGCTGGCGTGGACGCAGTGTGTCGAAGCGCCGTACCGGTTGCCGTTTCGCGACGCGTTCGCGGCGCGAATCATGGGCGACGCACTCGGGAACATCGTACCGTTCGTCAGCGTCGCGGTGAGCGAACCTTCGAAAGGCGTGTTCGTAAAAGACAAGGTGCCGTTGCTGGTTGGGCTTCCGGCGCTTGCGATCGAAAACATTTTCTACGCAATGTCGGTCGCGCTGTTCATTTTTGCGGGCACGGCGACGCTGTTGTTGAGCTTCACGTTGCCTAAGGCGTTGCGCTACGCGAGCATCGGCGCGCTCTGCACGACGCTGGTGGTCGTGCCGTTGCTCTACTTGTTGGTTCGCACGCAGGCGCGGTTCTTGAGTGGGCTGTTCGGGTTTCTCGCGCGACGCGGAATCGCGCCGAAGTTGATGACGCGGCTCCGGCCGCGGGCGGCAGTGCTCGAGGATCGGGTTTATGGTTTCTATGAGAGAAACCAGAGACGGTTTCTTTCGATCTTTCTGCTCGACTGCTGTTTTCACCTCGCGGGTGTGCTCGAAGTTTACGTGACGCTTTCGTTCATCAGCCCGGTTGGACCGACGCTGACGCAGGCGTTCATTCTCGAGTCGGTAAACCGAATCATCAACGTTGCATTCAAGTTCGTGCCGTTGAGGGCGGGTGTTGACGAAGGTGGAACGGGGCAGGTTTCGAAAGTGTTGGGGTTTGCTCGCGACATCGGCGTGACGCTCGCAATCGTGCGAAAAGGCCGCGACATTTTCTGGAGCGCGATCGGCGTCGCGTTAATCTGGAAACGCGGACTCTCGCTGCGCAACCTCTCCGACGAAGCCGCCACCGATCTATCGCAACCCGTCCCCGTGAGCGAATGAAGGTTTATTCGTAAGCGAGTGCGTTCACGGGGTCGAGGTTTGAAGCTCGCCACGCTGGATACAAAGCGCCGAGCGCACCGCCGATGAGTCCGATCGCGGCCGCGACCAGCGCCCACTGCCAACTGTATTCGAAGATCAGCCCGTACGCTTTTTGGATGAAGTAACCAGCGATTACCGACACCACGAAACCCGCGATCAACCCGATCACACTGATCAGCAGCGCTTCCTTCTCGATCACGCCAACGATATATGCCCGCGACGCGCCCATCGCTTTCAAGATCCCGATCTCACGCGTGCGCTCGGTGATCGTCGTGTACATCGCGAGCATCACGACCAGCGCGCTCACGACCGCCGCCAGTCCGACGAGCACACGCAGAAACACGCCCAGGTATGGGATGCTCTTTTCAAAACTCGTGAACACGTCGCGCGTCGGCTGGATCGTGTTGCCCGGCAACTCGCGATCGATCCGCGCCGCCATTTCCTCCATCTGGTCGGGATTGCGGAGCTTGATGAAAATCAACGTACACTTTCCCTCCGCTTCGATCGCCTTTTGCATGACGGGCAGCGTCATTTTCACTCGTGCGCCCGATTCGGGTGAGTAGATTCCCACGATGCGATAGTCGTCGGTGCCGATTGGCTTGATTGAATCGCCGACGTGCAGGTTGTTGTTGCGTGCTTTCGTCGCGTCGATCACCACCTCGTTCGCATCTTGTGGAGCCCGACCTTCGACGATGTTGATGCCGTTCATCTGCGCGTATGCGTTCCAGTCGACGCCGTCGAGCTGTTCAAAGCCAAAACCTTTCGACCCCTGGTAGATGTGACGGATTACGGGCAGCGCTGTTTCGACACCTTCGATCGCTGCGAGACGCGGGACGTACCGCATGTCGAGATTGGCGGTGCTGGCCGTCAACTGCATCGCGCCGGGGCGCATGAAGATCAGTTCGGCGCGCACGTTGCTGGCCCTTCGTTGGAGATCGTTTGACATGCCGCGGGCGAGTCCGGTGAAGAGCATCACCAGGGCGACCCCGAGCGCGATTCCGGCGACGCTGACGAGCGTCCGAATCGGTCGTTGACGAATATTTGAAGTAACTAAGTTATCCATTTGCAATCAAGTTCCGGCAGTCATGTGGCCGGTTAAAATCGGTAGCTCGTAGTGCTACTACCTTAAGCGATTTTGGTCTAAGCTAACAAACACTCGGGCACGGTTGTTGATAAGGAAGTCGGACGTGGCTGGTAATCTGAAATTTAGCTCTTCGACGCCGCTGGTCAATGTACATCCGTCCCAACATTGGAAGATCCAGCGGTTGGGCCTCGCCGGTGCGCTCGACTGGTCGATAATCGGTACCCTCGTCTTTTTAGTCATCCTCGGTCTAGGTTTTCGCCTCCATCAACTCGGCGCCAGCGGCTTCGCCGAAGACGAGATGAACAAATTGAATGCCGTGCGTTCCTACGAGCGCGGCGACTTCACCGCCAACGGCGAGCATCCGATGGTGATGAAGGTGCTGATGTGGGGATCGCTGAACGCTATTCCCGCCAGCGACGAAGTCGCACTGCGACTTCCGAACGCAGTCATCGGCGCGTTAACGGTAATACCACTCTTTCTCCTCACGGCCGCCTTTTTCGATCGCTGGACCGCTTTGCTCGCGGCAGCGTTTTGGGCGGTCGGCATAAACGCGATCACACACAACCGCATCGGCAAGGAAGACTCATTACTCGTCTTCTTCATGCTCTTCGCGTTCTTCTTCTTCGCTCGCGCGAAACAGATCTCGCCGGTGGACCACCAGTCACGCGCGCGTCGATATGCGGCGAGCGCGGTTTCGTTCGGATTGATGATCGCATCGAAGTACTTTCCTCACTACCTCGGCCTCAACATGCTCTTTCATCACAACTTTCACCTGCGTCCGGCGGTTGACGGCGAACCGACCGGACGAACGCCGGGTTGGTTCTTTCTGACGATCATCGGCGTGTTTCTACTGGCCAATCCCGCCGTGTTGATTCCGGAAGTCTGGCAGTATCTGAATGCTTACATGGGCGAACGGTTGTTGACGCATTCGGGTTACTTGTTCGCAGGTGAACTTTACAAGAACAACATGTCGAGCTCGCCGTTCTGGGGAACGCCGGTCTACTTCTATCTGTTGTTTCTCGCGATCAAGGCGCCGTTATTGATCACCGCCGGATTTGTGATCGGACTCGCGCTTGCGGTTCGGCATCCGCGTCACCTGGGCCACGCGTTTCTGCTGTTCATGTTCTTGTTCTGGATCGTCCCTTACTCGTTGATCGGCGGTAAGTGGTTGCGGTACACGCTGTCGCTGTTGCCGTTTGTTTACATGCTCGCGGCGGTCGGCGTCGTTTGGCTCATCAGGTTTGTTCAGGAACGCGTACCGAAACGCGTTTCACTCGGGTTCACGGTCGTGCTCGTGCTGTTGTTCGTCGGCGTACCGGGTTGGATTACGCTTGCGAATGGACCACACTACGCGCTCTACACGAACGCGCTCGCGCCCGGTAAAGCGGGTTACTTCTTTCCTCACGACGAGTTTTACGACGACGGTGTGCGCGAAGCGATCAAGTTCGTTTGTGATGAAGCGCCAACCTCGGCCACAATCGCCCACGAGACTCCGGCCACGACCAGTTATTATCTGACGCAGTTTGGCCGCCAGGATCTGAACTCGCAAACGATCTCGTCACCGGATTTCGACGTGCGCTCGGCTACAGGACCGATTTACGTTATCGTTCA
>DASTOZ010000107.1:0-6553 GCA_035762365.1 Pyrinomonadaceae bacterium
CGGATTACCGGGGATTACGACCACCTGATTGTTGAATCTTCGTCCGCCCGGCGCTTTGGGATCTTCAATATAGAGCGGAATACCTTCGACGAGATCGGGCCGAAAACTGAAATTGCCAAAGCCGAGATTCCGCGTGTAGACGACGTTTACCGGAGCCGCCGACCGGCCGGTGAAGATTGTGTCAATAGCCCAGTCCTTCAGAATTTCGCGGCCAGCTCCGCCGAAAGCAGGACTGGGAAGGTCGTAACTCAGAGCGGCTGACAACTGATGCCTGATATCGAAATCGGACGGCCCTCGGTCGATCTCAGGGTCGATCTTGTCGGTAGGAGTAAGAAACGCCGCGTCGCTCGATACATTGTCCTGCGATTCGGACCAGGTATAAGAAACAAGCGTCTGTAAACCTCGCGACAACCGCCGGCGAAACTGAAGTTGGAGCGAATCGTAATCCGAAGTTGCCGCGTTCCTGCTCACGTCAACAATCTGGAACTTTGGATTCGGGTTGAAGTAGCGCTCGAGGCGAAGCAGTTCTCTTCCCTTCGCTCCAACGTACGCGATGCTGAACACCTGACTGCTGCCGAGAGACTGATCAACGGTCAAGTTCCATTGATAGGTGCGCGGCAACTTAAGATTTGGATCCGCCACGAAGATCGTGCTCGTAAACACCTGATCTATGCTGAATGGCGGCGGCGTGGCGGCCGCGGGACTAAGCGGATACGGAGTCAGTGACGTGATTCGCGTGCGTATGTACGGAAAACTGTTGAACGTGTTTCCCAGGAAACCGGAACCCAGATCGTAAAAGGTCCCCCAACCCCCGCGAATAACCGTCGCAAAGTCTGACTGCTCTCGCAGGTGGTACGCGATGCCGATACGTGGTCCAAAGTTTCCATACGTAGTCTGGTATAGCGGAGTGCCTTGAGGGGCGAGGGCAAAAGTCGCCGGATTATCGAGTCCGGCGCCGCTGATTAGATCCTTGTCGCCTTTCGGCGCGGGATTGACGTCCCAGCGTACGCCGTACGTAAGCGTCAATTGCCGCGAGAGCTTCCACGTATCCTGGAAGTACGCCGAGAAATTCTCGAATACGGCTGAGTTAGCTTCGGAGGCCGACACAGCCGTCTGGAGGGAAATTCCGGAAGCTACCGTTCCGGGAGGAGCTGCGCCGGTCGGTCCCAATACACCGGAGAACGAAAACGATGTTCCGTACAGCCGCCCTTTCCAAAATGGCGTCATGCGCCGGTAATCCGCGCCGAATTTGAATTGATGACCGCCCTCAAGAATAGAAAGATTGCCAATGAGAGTCTGTTGCCGCTGCAGGTGGTCGGCGCTGCGACCGCTCGATAGCGCGGGGTTGCGCCCTCCAAGCGCAATGATGAAGAACATCAGGCTGTCGCGCGAGGTGTAGGGCGCCGGAAACAATATGTTATCCGGCGGTGGGACGGCGCCTCCCAATCCATCCATCTCAAAAAAGCTACTACCTTTGTTTTTACTGTAGTTGAAGCGAAAGTCGGCTGTTACGGTAGGGGAGGCGATGTAGGTCGCGCCGGACGTAAGCGTCAGCGTCTTGATGCGAGTGATGGTGATGTTATTCAACGGCGACAAATTCACGCCGCGCTGTGCGGCTTCAGACGGCGCATAGTTGAATCTTCCGAAGAAACTCAGCTTACTGCCAACGACATGATCCACTCGCAGGCTGGTTGCATCGAGGCGCGCAGGATCGGAGTAGCTCGACACAAAATCCGCCAGGCCATTTACGCGGTCAGGCCCGGTCGGCAACGGATAACCATTCAGTAGCGGTTTGATTGCGGCGGGAACCATCTGTCTCGCTGCTCGAGACGGAACATCTGTCACCGCGAACAATGGTTGACGCAAACGTAACGCCTCATAAGAGAAAAAGAAGAAGGTGCGATTTTTCCCGTCATACCACAGCGGTCGAGTGCCTTCGCCGAAGCTCGGCAGGAGCAATGGACCACCCAGCACGCCGCCGAAATTGTTTTGCCTGAGTGCCGCCTTTCGCAGAATGGGATTGGCGTTCACGAACCAATCGGTCGCATCAAGCACATCGTTGCGCAGATACTCGAACAAGGTTCCACTAAACGAGTTCGTGCCGGAACGACTCGCGATGCTGATCTGCGCGCCAGGTGTCCTGCCAAACTCAGGCGCAAAGGTGGAAGTCAGAATCCTGAACTCCTGGACCGCATCAACCGACACTAAGTTGTTGGTGCCGCCCGTGACACTGAAGCCAGGTAAAGATCCGGTACTGCTCTGGCCGATGTTGCCCGCGGGAATGATGCCAATGTTTGCGCTAACGCCGTCGACGGTCACGTAGTTCGCATTCGTGCGTTGACCATTCACGCTGAACTGGCCTTGTTCGGTGACTGTCGTCTTGGTCAGTACGGCCCCCGGCGAAAGCGTGATCAGATTTTGAAAGCTCCGCCCATTCAGCGGCAGGTTGCCAACGAATTGCTGATCGACTGTTGTGCCGACGGCAGGCGACTGATCGAGTAATGGCGGCGTGGACAACACGTCCACTGACGAGCTGCTCAAGCTACCTACTTTGAGCGGTATGTCGAGTTTCACCTGGTCGTTGACGTTCAGGACGACGTCCGGAACTTCAGCCGTCGTGAACCCCTCGCGTTCAGCTTTCACCGTGTAGATCCCGGGAGGCAGTGAGGGGACGACATACGCTCCTTCGCGGTTCGTCGTCGCAGATCTTTGGAAGCCCTGAGCAATGCTGATGACCGCTACGTTGACGCCCGGCACCACCGCGTCGTTTTGATCGGTGACGGTGCCGCTAAGCGTAGCCGTCCCACCCTGACCGTAGGCAATCGAGGATTGAACGGAGACAACGAGCAGGAGAACTATCGCGCCACTTACGACGCGCAGAAAAAGAGGACCAGCGGCCCAACGTGAGGTGAGTGTTCGATCGTTTGTTGCATCAAGAGGACAGAAGGCAGACAAGCAGACTTCTGGGGTACTGGGCATCGCGAGTTTCTCCTGTTGTTAAGTCCGCCTCCGGGCAGGGCGTGTTTGCAACTCGCTTTCGTCCGGCCCGGATTCCGCACCGACGAAGCGTTTAACTGGGCTCCTGCAAAACCAAACTCAATCAACCGCCACTTTTCGAACGCCGCTGCAAGATCGACGTCGAATCACTTCCCATAGCGCCCGATTCGCTGGGCTAACGTTTCGGCGCTTTCAGACGACCGCCAGAACGACGACTTCAACGCGCTCGCAGAACTTCGTGATGAGATCGTGAACGCACTGCGCACTGCTTCGTTGTTCGCCAAAGCCAGCTTGTGCAGCTTCTCAACCGCTGCTGCCAGATCCGCGTCGTCGGCGATTGCCACTTGCTCGACTGCGTTCGACTCCCCTCCAACGAAGAAGATCGGTTGCAGCTCGCGCCGCAGCAACGCCGATTCGCGCTCAAACGCGGCGGCCTGCTCACGCACCATCGCGAGCCACTTTGCGCGCGCATCAGGCGCAACCGTGCGCATGTCGACATTCGCAAACCTGTTTATGAGTTGCTTCAAGGCGATGGCGTGAAACAGCGCATCGTACGCACGCTTCACGGTGTGTGAAGAGAAGGAACGAACCGCCTCGTCGAGATCGCCGTTCGTAGTTGAACGTGAGAAATACTCTCGCAGCTCGCGGTCTACGGCGACGGAGCTCGCGCTCGCTTCCGCCTGGTAAATCGAGAGCGCACTGGGCTTCGACACGCGCTGTAACGACTCCTCAACGGTGCGAATCTCGATGGTCACCGCCGGGTTTTGACTGACGGGCGCCAGCGCACGCATTAACTCGCTCTTCCGCTGCTCGGTTTCAACAATCCCCTCAACGCGCAACGACCCACCTGCGTTGCGCGTGAGGGCAACTTGCTCATTCCGGTCGGCCTTTGCCTGATTGAGCAAGTAAGCTACGTCGACTTCCAGCTCGGCCGAGGCTACGGCTGGGGTCAACGCGCTCGTCAATGGAGGGACACGGCTAGAGGTGAGGTCCCGGTGCGCCCAGTCGCCGGTCCTGCCAGTTGGTCGAGCCCCTCCTATCAGTTCCGGTTCCACCTCGAACACGGCTTTGTCCACAGCCTTGCTGGGCACCAGCTCAAAGCTCGTTTCGGCAGACCGGTATTCGCGTAAATCGCCGCCGCGTTGGACCAGCAGCGTCTGTTCGATCGGACGCAGATCAGACTGGTTCAACGTCAGGCTGGCTTTCAGCAGCCGACTGGCGCCAATCGCGCGCTCCTTTTCATAAGTGAGCACGTAAGTCGTCGAACGGCGATCGACTCTGACCGCCGACGGTTCGGCTACGAGATTGCTGAAAATCCTGGCCGATGGGTCGAGTTGCCAGACGTTTTCCAGACTGAGCAACAGATCCGCCGGTGCCGCGGGCGCTGTTTGAGACCGCACTCTCGATCCGTGTTGATAAACGACGCGCGCGCCGTCGGCTTTCTGCCACGTGGCCGCGACAAGTTCGTTCGATTCGTCGTAGAGCCGCTGCGCCCGATCGCCGGTCGCATGGTTCTGCCAGATCTCGATTCGGCGCCGAGAAACAACCGCGCCTTCCGGTGAGCGGCGCTCCTCGAGGTTTATGACTCGATGACTGACTCGATCGGGCAGTTGTTCGACGGCCGCCTCCGCGACGCCTGCTCGATCGAGCAGGACCGCTGCCGTCAAAACCGGTGCGGGCCGGTTCAGCCAAACCAAACCCGCAGCGACCAGCAACGCCGCAATCAGAACCGCGATGAAGCCGGGTCGCGCCCAGAGACTCGGGCGATCAAGTTGCGGGGAGAAGAGCGTGATCCTCGCGTCATCTGCGTCGCCGTTTCCGCCGTCGACAACACCAGCTTCACCACGCTTCAGAACGCCAACAAGTTTTTTGGTCCATGACCGGAGAAGATCGACTGCACGATGAGTCACCACCCTTGATTTCATCGTTTCGTCGACGGTCTGGACCAAAGCAAGGGGTGAGGACAAGCTCGTTGCCTGGAGTATCTCCGGAGTGGCGGAAAGCTCGACCGGCAACGGATCCTTATAGATCACGCGCAGACTTGGACCATCCTGTAACCGCAGGAATGCCGCGAGGGTCCGGCCTTCGCTCAACTCAATCCACGCCCATTGCTCGGATTCCGATCCCTTTCCACTGCTGAAGAACAACAGCAGGACGCCCTGCTCACTCGTTATCTCGACAAACTCAACCGCTTCATCTGCATTCAGATTGAGATCGACTTGCGTCAAGTCTGAACTGATCTTCAACGAACTTACCGGCGCGCCGTTTACGGCAACGCGTAACTCTTGCGGCTTGTGCTCGCTGATCGCGCGCAAATGACGCCCGAGTCGCCCTCGCACATCATTCGGACCGCCGCCCGACGTGCCTCCCCCACTGCCCTCGCTCGGAGGTCCATCCTTATCAGACGGATGGTCTGTCGGATCGACAGACGCCGCGGGCTGACCGCGCTGCGCCAGCAATGGCAGTCCCAGCAAACTATTCACCGCATCCAGACACGATCCGCAACTCACGATATGACCAAGCTTCGTCGTCGTGAGCGCATCGGTGTTGCCTGCTGCGTAAATCTCCCGAAGCTCATTCGCCGGCAAACACGGTCTCTGACAGGAAAGAAAGATCATCTGCCGCAACTCAGTCATCGGATCGCCGGTTGACGCAAAACTCCTCGATGCCGCCCGTTCAGCCGCGCACTTCGCATTGACGAAACGCAGACGTCCCGGCTCATTCATGAAGAGCTTCACTTCGCGCCGTGCGAGGCGCTGCCACTGATCCACACAGTGGCGCGACGTTCCCAACACGCTGGCGATCTCAGTCGGAAAGTAGTCGTGGAAGTATCTGAGGATGAGCACGCTTCCCGCGCGCGACGATTCCTTTCGCGCGCACGCATACGAGCAGATCTGCTGCAATTCTTCGAAAGCCTGCATCCGGCGCGGGGGTTCAATTGCCGTCCAGCCCAAAGTGAGCGAGTCGTAATCGGCAACTGATAGCGCCGTGTCATGCAGGCGTTGCGCCTGGCGGCTCATTCTCGAGGCCTGCATGTAGCGCAACATTCGTCTCAGGTATCCGTCGATATTCTCGATTTGTTCGAGGCCCGTTCGACCAAGCATGAATTGGACAAACGCGTCCTGCACCAGATCCTCAGCCGCCTCATGGTTCTGGTTCGTCAGGCGCAGTGCCCACGCGAGCAAACTCTCGTATCGCTCGGTGAATAACTGCTCTCGTCTATCTTCTGGTCGTGCCGCTCGGCGCTGATCCAGCATTCGTCTTCTGGGCTTTCTCGATGGTTATGGCACTCGCAATTGCGAGTGACCTATCACTATCAATGTGCGGTTTGGCGCATGCGATCTCAAAAGAATTTTTGTGAAATAACGTGAGTAGTTTCAATGGTTTACGTGAGAACAGACACACCAATACCCCCGCGAACGCCAAGGTTGAAAATTACTGCGTCCGACGGGGGACCGCACGTCCTGTTTTTGAAAAGAACGGCATCAGAAGCCGGGCGAGTGACGACCCTTGCGAGTCGCGTGTGGCCACTGATCTCGTCCTTCTCAGCGATCAT
>DASTOZ010000108.1:0-4614 GCA_035762365.1 Pyrinomonadaceae bacterium
CAACCTCGGTAACGGACACCGTAACTCCCTGCCGAAGCCTCCACATAGAACCCAGCACCTCGCGACGGATTCCCGGGTCGGGATCATTTAGTTTCTTGAGATGTGGGAAGATGGACCAGGGGATACCGTCCAGGCGCCACACCGTGCGAATCGTCTCGAGCCGAATCGTCGCGTTTGGAGATTCCAGCAACTTGATGATTGCCGCGGTCAACCTCGGATCTTCTGGAATGCGCTGTCCCAAGTCGGCGAGCACCAGGTTGACGACCTTCGCATTGTCTGAGTTCAACAACTCCAACAGCGCTTCATCGACCTTTGCCGGATCGCCTATGTCCTTAAGCGCGTAGAGCAGGGCGTAATAACTCGAATAACCGTTTGCACCGAGAGGATTTAGTTGTCGAATCGCCGCCAAGAGCTTCGATGTAATTTCCTGCACTTGCGCGCTCGTTAGCTGCTTTCGGCCGTTTGTCAACAATCGTGCCGCTCTGCTTTGTACTTCGTCGTCACCGTCGGACAGTTTCTCGATGAGCAGGGTGATCAGTCTCGGTGAAAGAATGTCTTCGCTGCCGAGTAATGCGATCCCGAGTTGCCGCACCTCGACTGTCGAATCCTGAAGACACTGGGCCACAAAGAGTTCGGACACTGTTGGCTTTCGGCGTAACTGCCGAACTGTCTCTAAGACGTGCTGGCGAGTCTGTATGTCCGGATCCTTCGCAAGAGACATGAGGAGCTGTAACGCAGTTTCAGAGTGCGGAGTGCCTATCAACGATACTGCCGCAGCGACTTGTACTTTTCTGCTTGGGTCTTGCAACAAAGCGAGTACGGCTGCTGTTTTGCGATCCTCTTGTCGATCGATTTGGGTCAGAGACCTTAAAGCAAAAAGGCGAATATCTTCATTAGGATCCTTGAGAAGTTCGATCAGCGGCGGGATTGCGACTGCGCCCATGTCGGTTATGTAATAGCTGGAATAGTAACGTCTCGATTCCGGTCGTTGGGCCAGCATTCTTACGGCAGTTGGAGCAACGCGCGCGCCGGCGTTGAAGGACAGCAAGCCATCAAGGGCGCGCTCTCTTATTTCACTTTCCGGGTCGGTCAAAGCGGCGGTGAAGAGGTCGAGTATCGGCGGGGAGGCGTCAGTCAGCCTGCTCAAAGCAGAAAGGATCTCGAGCTTTAGCTCTTTGGTCTCTTGAGGATATTGACGAGCAAGTGTTGGCGCGATCGAGTCGTCGTAAGCTCGTCCGAGAGCTCTCACCACTTCGCGACGAACATCCGCGTCCGGATCATTCAACAACTTCGTCAGAACCGCAATTTGTTCAGCGCTGAAGAGTCGGTCGAGACTCTTGATGATGGTTACGCGAAAGCGTTTGTCGCCGTGTTGCAGCATCTGCAACAGTTCGCTGTCGCGTTCCAGACTCTGATTGGCCCAGAGCTTGAGGCGGTAATCCTTATCGTCGAGAAAAGATGCAACGGACAACTCCTCGTTAGCCTTAATCGCAGACAATGCCTCTGCCGCGCGAGACGCGAGCCGAGCGTCTTTACCGACCGAAGCGTCCATCAGCGCCGGAACGGCAGGAATGCCGATCTCGGTCAGCGCCAGGAGTGCATAACGTCGAAGCCATAGTTCCGGATCGTCCGCGGCAGCGGGTGCTGTTGGAGACGGGGCGGCTTCAGCCGTTTTCAGGCTTTCAATCAGCACCGGCGCCGCGGGGACGCCGATCTTGATGAGTGCGACAAGTGCGTGTTCGCGTACATCACGATCGGCATCTCGCAGTGTTTGTGCCAGTGCCGGAACAACAAGCTGCGGATCTTTATCGATCTCCCCGAGAGCACTCGCGCAATACTTCCGAACTTCGCGGTTGCTATCGGTCAGACCGGCAATGATGTGCTTGACTGTCTCTTCGTCGATCGGCTGGAGTCGATCGTAATTGTAAGCGGCGCTTAAGCGAACTCGTACGTTCTCACTCTTCAGATCTGCTATCCACTTCGCAACTTTTTCTGCATCGGCTGAGTCGCCCGCGGATGTTGCAGCGCTAAACTGCAACAGGACGACGACGCATAGAATCAGTCGGGTCAGGCGCGCGTTCAGAAGCCTGTGAGGGTGTGGGAATCGCAAGATACACCTCCATTTTCGTTATCGGGCTGAGTGTTTGAGTAAACGTTGTGGACCTGAGGTTTCTATTCACCGCGGGTTCTCCTGGGTTGGGAGTAAAAAGGAGAATGGCTTCTCCGTTTCCAGCGAACTGCGACAAAAGCGAGATGCACGTAGACTCTCTCACCGAGAGAAAAAAGAGTCAAGAGTGTGGTAGTGTCTCGGTTGAACGTCAGCGGTAAAGCCAAATGAAACGATCGGGGGTTGCAGATCTTCCTCTTCACAACGGGCGCGTCCCGGCCTGGCTTGCCACGCGCATGACGCGGCTCGGGACGGCGATCACCGAGACGATCGTTCACGACTACGGCACCCCCGCTTTCCTGTCACGACTCAGCGATCCTTTCTGGTTTCAGGCGCTGGGCGCGGTGATGGGAATGGACTGGCACTCCTCGGGCATCACGACGTCCGTGATGGGCGCGTTGAAGCGCGGCCTCGCACCGAAAGCTGACGAGCTCGGAATCTACATTTGCGGAGGCCGCGGCCGGTTTTCCCGAAACACTCCAACCGAACTGCGCCTGCTCGGGGATCGACGCGGCTTCGACGGGGAAGCTCTCGTGCGTACCAGCCGGCTCACCGCGCGTATCGACAACAACGCCATCGCCGACGGCTTTCAGATCTACCTGCACAACTTCGTCGTGACAGCAGACGGCGAGTGGGCCGTGGTCCAACAAGGCCTGAACGATCGCAACGGCCTGGCGCGCCGTTACCATTGGCACTCAACAACCGTCAAAGACTTCGTTGCCGAACCCCATACAGCCATCGTCGGCGAGAACCAGGGCACGATCATGAACCTCGTCGACAACAACGCACGGCCGGCGCAAACGGCCCTGCTCGAGATCTCTCACGAACGCCCGGAAAAGACCCTGAGCGTCGCGCGTCATCTCAAGCTTCCCGCGCATCACGAGGTGCGTGCGAAGGACGTCGATCTGAAAAGGCTCGGCGCCGTGCTCGCCGTCGCCTACGAGCGCGACCTGCACGATTTCGCCGAACTGTTGCTACTCGAAAATCTTGGTCCACGCACACTCCAGTCGCTGGCACTCGTCGCGGAGGTGGTCCACGGCGCGCCCAGTCGTTTCAACGACCCGGCACGCTTCTCGTTCGCGCACGGCGGCAAAGACGGTCACCCGTTTCCGGTCCCACTCAAGACCTACGACAAATCGATCGACTTCCTGCGCACGACGCTCGATGCCGCAAAACTCGGCGACCGCGAAAAGATCGACGGCTTTCGTCGCCTCGAAGGTTTCGTGCGGACCGTCGAAAGAAAACTCGCACCGCGGGCCGACTTCGACGCGGTAATCAAGCATGAACACGGCCGCCAGAGATCACTGTTCTAGTCCCGTTCATCTCAGAATCGATACCGTTCACGTATTAGTTCTTGTTCTTCCGTAAATCCGTGTACTAAACAACACGGGAGGAGAAACCCCTATGATTCCAAGAATCTTTTTGCTCATTTTGTTCTTGTCGTTTTCAGTAGCAGCTCAAACGCCAAACGATGAGGTGAAGAAAGGCTTCATCGAAGTCAACGACTGGGTGGTCAAGGCAGCAGAGATGGTCCCCACGGACAAGTACTCTTACGAGCCCACCGACACCGTCCGCACGTTCGGCCAACTCATCGCCCACATTACCGACTCGTACAACTACTTCTGTGCGAGCGCTGTTGGAAGCAAGATGGAAGGACCTGCGGTCGAGAAGGGAAGTACCGACAAAGACACGCTGCTGCCGAAACTTAAGGAGGCCGTGGGGCGCTGCTCCGCCGCATACGACGCGAAGAACGCTCAATTTGCGCCGTTGTTCGGTAACGTGGGCCACACGAACCTTCACTACGGCAACATCATCACTTACATGCGCATGCTTGGTCTAAAACCACCATCCAGTTAAGCGCGGATCTGTGTCATCCGTGGCTTCGTTTAAGAGAGTCGCGGATGACACGGAGATTGCGCAGGATTAGAAGATTCCCGCAATATTCCGACCTTGATTCTGTCACTGCATTTGCTAACCTGTTCGACGCCCCCACTGGTTTTAAAGATTAGCCCCGACGTAATGAGCATCCAGGAGTGCGGCTAGTGCATTCCTCAGAAGGATTGAAGGAGCGAACTATGAGCTTTAACAGGTTTAGTCCATTCGCCGTCGGTTGCATGCTTGCCGTCCTGATGTTGGCTGCACCAATGGTCCTGGGCCAGATGACACCGACTCAAACGCCGACTCAGACAAGCACGACTACGTCCAGCAAGGAACGCAGCACTTCCATTCGTTCAGTTCCCAGCGGCTCGAAGATGAAGTTTCGCGGTGTCGTAATCGAACGCAACGGCGATATGTTCACCATCCGCGACCGCAGTCGCGCGGACTATCAGGTTCTCATAACAGACAATACCAGTATCAAAACGCACGGTGGGTTCTTGCGCAGCGGTAAGAAATATCCGGTGACTGATATCCTGCGAGGACTGATTGTAGAAGTTGAAGGACGCGGC
>DASTOZ010000109.1:0-3989 GCA_035762365.1 Pyrinomonadaceae bacterium
CGCTGTCAGCAATGCCGTCGTCGGGAAACGCCGGGGACCATGCGGCGCCATCGACGCTCGCGTCTGCTTTTTTGACCTTCCCGGTGGCGTCGTCGATCGTGAAAACGACCCGCACGGAGTCGCGAGTAATCTGCGGCTGGCCCACCACCTTCACGACCGGCGGCGTGTTGTCGATGTCGACTGGTTCGCTCAACCTTTCACCGGTGAGTTTCTGTCCCGGCGGATTGTCGGGCGCGTCGGAAGCGACAACTTTGATGACGTAACGTCCGTCAGCGAGCGTCGCGCCGTCGATCGTGTAGAAGTTGTCGCGCAACTTGTCTTTCAACAATCGGAACGTCTGGTCATTCAGCGAGCGATAGTAGATCGCATATTCCATCGTGTCGGCGTTGCGATCTTCAGCCTGCCATTGAAACGAGCGCGCACCACGCTGATAGAAACGCCGCGGCGGCACCTGGGCCACTGGCCCAAACAACGACGGATCCAACCCCGAAGACTCGACATTCGGATCGACCGTCACCTGTGCCATCTGCTGTAAACCAACCCCAATCGGTAACACACTGATCGACAATACTTCCGGCGCAACGTTGCGCGGCAAGTACGCGACACTTACGTCTTCGATCCACGATGGAATGGCGGTCGTCGTGCCGCCCCGCACAGTCGCACGCCACTGAATGAATCGCGCGCGGGGACTCGCGATCTGATTACCGTCGGGGTTCTTGTATGGCGCGCTCCAGTCGCTCCACGTAGCATCGGGCCGCTCGCCGTTACCGGTGCGCGTTTGCACCTCGACTGCGCCTGCGCCACGCCACCAGATTCGTCCCCATGACGCCGTAAGTTTCGCGTCTCTTACCGGCGATTCGTACGTGCCTTCATCGACCAGCTCGTTGCCGAAGCGAAACAGTTTTCCCTGGTTACTTGAAGCCGCGAAGATCTGATTGTTCTTCACAAAGAGCGACGAGATCTGACCCTCCGGAGACTGCACGAGCAACGTGTCGCGCCCGTCGTTTGTGACCGAGTAGACGCGTCCCTTGTCCGCCGTGCCGATCAGCACGCTGCCCGGTTGTAACGACGGCGCGATCGAAAACGCAGTCACGGTGGGAGAACTCCAAACGACGTCGGTTGCGCCGTCCGGCAGGATGCGAAAAACAGCGCTGCGTGCATTCGAAACATCGCTGCGGCTGCGTGTTGGACCAGGTTGCGCTTGTAACGGCGCGCCTGTTTCGTCGATCGCCGTGATCGTCACAGAGGTGCTGACGGCGCCGCCGGCCTCCGATGTTTGCGGGGTAGGTGTAACGGGCGCTGACGGCGGACGCGCCGATGACGCGGCATCGCTCAACGCGAGTGCGTAGATCGATCCATCGGCGGCGGGCGCGAGCGCGTGGATCTCGCGCAACTGCGTGTCGAAGAGTGCGAACGTCTTTCCCTCCGGCGAAACGCGAAGCACCAGTCCGCCGGAATCTGTTCCGGCGATCAGATCACCCTGTGGTGTAACGGCGAGCGAGATCACGTGTGTTTGACTGGTGCTGACCAGCAACGACGATTCGGAATTCGCACCCGCCGCTCGAACACGATAAAGCTTGCCGTTGTCACCCGTGCCGACTGCGAGCGATCCGTCGTTCATCACTGCGAGTGACCAGATATACTTGTCGCCGGGATCGAAATAAACTTCCGCTTTTCCATCCGATGTAATGCGATAAACCTTTCCATCCGGTGACGTGCCAGCGAATAGAACACCATCACGACCGACTGCGAGCGCCGTCACGTCCAACTCCGCAGCGTCGTACAACAACGATCCAGTTCCAGCCGCCGTGATGCGGTACGTCTTTCCGTCGTGGCCGGTGCCGAGATAAACGTTGCCCTGGTTATCAACCGCGCTGGACCAGATGTAAGTCTGTTGAGTGTTGAAGACCTCGGTGAGTTTCGGGGCGAGCGCCAGGACACCCGTGTCGCTGATCGACACGCCGCGAGCGTCTCCTTTCAGCAGTTCAGCGCGGCCGCTGGTTTCCCAAATGGCGGGTTGTCCGGCTTGAACGGCGACGAATGAAAGAAGCAAGAAGGCGATGGTTGTGATGACGGTGATGCGACGGGTCTGTTTGCTGATCATCGTTTTCGTCAGTTTCCTATGTACTTGGCGTAGAGTGAGCGAGCGGTTGCGATCTCGTTTGTGCCTCGAATGATTGAGCGAGCGTCTTTGAAAACCGTGAGCTCGAAGTTTCCGGTCCGGAAGCGGAGGAGATACTCGTTGAACTTCACCTCTCCGGCGCGGCGAAGTCGTTCAGCAAGTGATGCAAAATTGACGCGTGTGGGTTGCGAAGGCGAGATCTGAATCGCATCGCGGCCACACAGCACCGCGGCCGCTTCGTGCGACTCCGGCGAGAGCTTTTCATAACTCCCCAGGACACAGACCGGACAATCGGCGCGCGGCGCGCCAGGTGCGATCTTTCTCCACTCGTTGCGCCACACGTCGAACTGCATCAACGAACCCTGCAAATCTTCAACGCGCCCGGTCAACAGTTTCAGCGCCTCACTAACCTGCACGGCGGCGACGATGTTGATGATCGGCATGATCACACCCGCGGTGTCGCATGTCGGCGCGCTGCCTGCCGGCGGAGTCTCTTCGAACAGACAACGCAGGCACGGAGTTTGACGCGGCCGAATCGTCATCGTCACGCCGTACGATCCAACCGCCGCGCCGTAGATCCAGTTGACGTTGTGCTTCACGCAGGCGTCGTTGACGAGATAGCGCGTGGCGAAATTGTCGGTGCCGTCGAGTACGACGTCACAACCGTTGATCAATTGTTCGATGTTTGAATGATTGACGTCGGCGATTTGAGGCTCGATCTCGATGTCGGAATTGATCTCGCGGAGATGATTCGCCGCGGCGATCGCCTTCGGCAGACGCTCCGCAGCGTCGCTTTCAGTAAACATCGTCTGTCGCTGAAGATTCGATGGCTCGACGAAGTCGCGATCGACGATGCGTAGACGACCAACACCCGCGCGGCACAACGCCTCCGCTTGCGCGGTTCCCAGCGCGCCACATCCGACAATGAGGGCGCGCGCCGCTTGCAAGCGGCGCTGCCCCTCTTCGCCAATTCCGCTGAAAAGAATCTGTCGACTATAACGGTCGTTCACTGCGGCGTTCACTGCGTTTCAGTATAACAGTGAACGAGCCGTTACACGGATTAGGCCTGCGGCTGGTAAGCCGGAGTAATGTTGTAGCGCTTAATCTTGGCGTTGAGCGTGGTGGGTTTGAGGCCAAGCAACCTGGCCGCGCGAATCTGGCTACCGGCAGTCCGTCCCAGGGCGGTCCGGATAAGGTTGACTTCAAATTGCCGCACTTCGTCGGAGTAGCGTGCGCCCCGCTTGATGTCGACTGGCCGGGAGATAGCGAGGGATTCGACTTCTTCGAGGAGTTGCAGCACCGTCTCGCGCAACGTGTTTAGCCGCACTTCAACGTTCTCTCCGCCGTTTGTTGCGACGGTTGATCCATTCTCGTTAGTTTCTGTTGATAGGGTTGTCTCACTAGTCATAACTCACCTCTGCGCACACGCAAGAGCAACGGGTCAGAGTTACCAATTTGGGGAGGTGACCAAAAATCACTGCGAGTCAATAGTCTCAGAGGTGAACGAACAAGAGGATAAATCTGTGACGGAACGGCTATTTCCTGTGATAGATCGGCCACGATGGATGACAAACCATGATTCTAGAGGCCGTTGCCAACCGCTTCCTGCAAATTTGCCCGGTAATTACGACTAAGCGCGAGCTGTTTGCCGTTCTCCATGATGATGCGGTACTCCCCGTGAAACCACGGTTGCATCTCTTTGATCCGGTCGATCTTCACGATGGCCGAACGGTGGATCCGCAGGAACTGTTTCGGATCGAGTTGCTCTTCCAAACTGCTGATCGTCTCGCGTAGCAGATATCCCTTCTGATTATCGTAGACGCGGACGTAATTCCCCTCAGCCTCGATGCAGTGCACGTCCTGGACG
>DASTOZ010000110.1:0-3739 GCA_035762365.1 Pyrinomonadaceae bacterium
GCCAAGGACGGTGAGATCAGTGTTCTCGATCCAGGGGGGTACGGCGCCGTGACTATCACTAAGTCGATCTATATCAACGGCACTCACGGCGCGGGTTATGGTTCGATCCTGAACGTTTCGGTGACCGGCATCAACATCAACATCACCGATGTTAACGACGTGCGTAAAGCCGTCCGCCTGCGGGCCCTCGATATCAACGGCGCCTCCACGGGCATCAACGGCATCAGCATCCTCGCCGCGAACAACGTGTGGGTTGAAGATTCCGTAATCGACGGCAACACCGGCAACGGAACCACCACCGGTATTGGCATCAGAGTCGCCACTGCTGCGAGTTGCAACCTCTACGTTTCCGACACAATGATCCACAAGAACATCACCGGTATCAGAGTCACGACCACCGCGGGTTTCGCAGTCGCCAACGTCCGCGACTCGAACATCGAGGGCAACACAACCGGTCTCGACGTCAATGCCAACGGCTTTGCCACCGTTTCCAACTGCCGGTTTGCGGCAAACACAACGAACGGCGTCGCCACCACCTCAGCGTCAGGCACGATCACGATCCGCGACAGCATTCTTTCAAACAACGGTACGGCAATAAACGCCGCCGCTGGGTCGACACTCCGGGCCTTGAGTAACATCCTGAACAACAACACGACTGGCTTCGGCGGCACCACGGCGGTAATCCAAACGGACGGCCAGAACCGAAACGTCGCCAACGGTACACCGGGCGCGCCGGGCGGCGGAACAGTCACGATCCACTAACGCATCCGTCAGCCCTGGACCTCAATTCCCTGCACGCGTCCCCCCGGCGTGCGGGGAATTTCGCTTTTTGCTCGATCTGTGTAATCTGTGTTACCCGATGAAGCCGATCATCAGAGCCACCAGCGTCTGCAAGCAATATCAACTCGGCGCCCGCAGAAATAAATACAACACGCTTCGCGACACCATCGCGGAGGTCGTCAAGACTCCGCTCAAGCGTTTCAGATCGAGTAACGGAAACGGTGCCGTGCACGCGTTGCAGGATGTAAGCTTCGAGATCGCCGCGGGCGAGGTGTTGGGGATCATCGGACGCAACGGCGCCGGGAAGTCGACGTTGTTGAAAGTGCTGGCGCGAATCACCGAACCCTCGTCAGGGCGGATCGACATGTACGGACGCGTCGCGAGTCTGCTCGAAGTCGGCACCGGCTTTCATCCGGAGCTCACGGGACGCGAGAACATTTATCTCAACGGCGCAATCATGGGCATGTCGCGCGCGGAGATTCGCAGGAAGTTTGACGAGATGGTCGCGTTCTCCGAAGTCGAGAGTTTTATCGACACGCCCGTGAAGCACTTTTCAAGCGGCATGTACTTGCGTCTGGCGTTTGCCGTCGCGGCGCACCTGGATCCGGAGATCCTGTTGGTTGACGAAGTGCTGGCGGTCGGCGACGCGCGCTTTCAGCGCAAGTGTCTCGACAAAATGGAAGACGTGCGACAAGCGGGACGCACTGTGCTGTTTGTCTCACACAACATGCCGGCTGTGACGCGACTGTGCCCGCGGACGATCCTGCTCGAAGACGGCAAAGTATCGTTTGATGGACCATCGCATGAAGCTGTCGGCATGTATCTCGGGTCGGGCAGTAGAACGAACGCGTCACGCGAGTGGCCCGATCTGTCGAAGGCGCCGGGGAACGAGATCGTTCGCCTGTGCTCGATTCACGTGCGGTCGGAGGACGGGCAGATCTGCGAGAGCATCGACATTCGTGAGCCTGTCGGCGTCGAGATGGAGTTTGAAGTGTTGGAACCGGGACACGTGCTGGTGCCGAATTATCATTTCATCAACCAGGAAGGCGTGTGTGTGTTCGTGGCGTCCGAGCACGATGCGGAGTGGAAACGGCGGCCGCGTCCGGTCGGGCACTACGTCAGCACCGCATGGATTCCGGGAAACTTTCTTGCCGAGGGTGCTTTGATCATCGGCGCGGCGATCAGCACGATGGACCCGGTGAAAATTCACTTCTTCGAACGTGACGTCGTCGCGTTTCAGGTGATCGACACGATGGATGGCGATTCGGCGCGCGGAGACTACGCTGGTCCAATGCCGGGCATGGTCCGTCCGATGCTCAACTGGAGCTCGCAGTTCACGCCAGCGCGACCGCCGGGAGGACCAACAGCATGAAGGTGGTGATTCTCGCCGGAGGACAGGGCACGCGGCTGACAGAGGAGACTGATCTGCGGCCGAAACCGATGGTCGAAATCGGCGGCCGCCCGATTCTCTGGCACATCATGAAGCACTACGCGCATCATGGTTTTAAAGAGTTCTTCATCGCGTTGGGTTATCGCGGCGAGATGGTCAAGCGTTTCTTTCTCGACTACTGCGCGTTGAGCGGCAGCATGACGCTGGATCTTTCCAACGGCGTCGTCAAGAACCAGGACAGCGAGTGTGAAGACTGGATGGTCCATCTGAAAGACACGGGACAGGAGACGAACACCGGCGGGCGCGTCAAACGTCTCGAGCCGTTGTTGCGTGATGGAACGTTCATGCTGACGTATGGTGACGGAGTCAGTAACGTCGACCTTTCGCAGTTGTTGGAGTTTCACAAGTCGCACGGGCGCGTTGCGACGGTCACCGCGGTGCGGCCGCCGGCAAGGTTTGGTGGTCTGATATTCTCGGGAGATCTGGTGACGGAGTTTACTGAGAAGCCGCAGATCGGCGAGGGCTGGATCAATGGTGGGTATATGGTGTTTGAGCCGGCTGTGTTTGATTATCTTGCGGGCGACGACAGCAGTCTCGAAGCAGATGCGCTCGAAAGGCTTGCGACTGACAAGCAGCTCGTCGCGTTTCGACATGAAGAGTTTTGGCAGTGCATGGACACGATGCGTGAGGTGAGGTTGTTGCAGAGTTTGTGGAGCAGCAACAATGCGCCATGGAAAATATGGGCGTAGCCGTACGTGCGAGTCCTATGGAAAAAGAAATTTTCTAAAATTCTTTTCAAATAGGAGCAACGGGTCATAGACGACCCATTTAACAATCCGTTCTGGCGTGACCGCCCGGTGTTCGTCACGGGCGCGAGTGGACTACTCGGCAGTTGGCTCGTGCGACGGCTGCTGCGAGCGGGCGCGGACGTGGTTTGTCTTGTGAGAGATTGGGTGCCGCAATCCGAACTGGTTCGCGGCGGATTACTCGATAACGTAAAAGTCGTCCGCGGTGACGTCCGCGATCGGGAGACGGTGGAACGCGCCCTCGGTGAATACGAGATCGACACAGTCATTCATCTCGCAGCACAAACGATCGTCGGCATCGCTAATCGCAATCCTGTCTCGACATTTGAAAGCAACGTCGGCGGCGCCTGGACGTTGCTCGAAGCATGCCGCCGTAGTCCTTCAATAAACTCGATCGTCGTCGCATCGTCTGACAAGGCGTACGGCGAACACGAACAACTTCCGTACAACGAAGATGCTCCGCTCGCCGGCCGCCATCCGTACGACGTCAGCAAATCGTGCGCGGACCTGATCGCGCAGGCTTACGCGGCGACTTACGATCTTCCGGTCGCTGTCACGCGTTGCGGCAATCTTTACGGCGGCGGCGACCTGAATTGGAACCGCATCGTTCCGGGAACCATTCGATCCGTCTTGCGCGGTCAGCGTCCAGTGATTCGCTCCGATGGCAAATTCGTCCGTGATTATTTCTACGTCGAAGACGGCGCGGCCGCGAATATGTCGCTCGCAGAACACCTCGCAAGCAATCCGTCGCTGAAGGGCCAGG
>DASTOZ010000111.1:0-15418 GCA_035762365.1 Pyrinomonadaceae bacterium
GCGAAGCTGCGCCGCTTTTCCCTGCGGTTCGGTCATCACCGCCGCCGCGTGATGGCGGCAAACGTTGAAGAACGCGCGCAACACGCCGTCACTTCCGCGCACGACCACGATCGGTTCGCCGGCGACATCAGTACTGACGTACTGGCCCGGCTGCTCCACCTGATCGCGGCGCGCTGCGAGTTGCCACGTATTTGAAAACACGGATTCGAGTTCAAGATCGTAGAGATCTCTATCCGTGTACCAGGAGGCAGGGATTGTCGACGCATGGTCAAGCGGAAGATCGGGATCGTAATCGTTAACGATACTCATTAAACGATCGGCGTTGCCGTCTTGCGTTTTGGATTGAAAAACGGAGTCTTCACCACGGTCGCGCGCACGTGATGTCTGACGGCTTCGACCGTGATCTCGAATTGCAAACGAGTGCCCGGCCGCGTGTAGCCGCGATTGATCGTCGCGAGCGCGATCATCTTCTTCAACGTCGGCGACCATGTCGTCGTCGTCGCCTTCCCGACCTGAACGCCTTCTCTGTAAACAGGCACTGCAACGCGCGACGCCATCGGCGAAATCGACGGCGGCAACCCGACGTCTTCGTAAATACTTTCGACTTGCGGCCAATCGATCTCGAGTCCGACGATCTCGCGCGCTGGACCACGCTCGTTTTCGGCAATCAGCGCGGCCTGGCCCACAAACCGGTTCTTGTCGAGATTGACGAGTCGGCCGAGCCCCATTTCATACGGCGTGTAGCGTTGCTCGTCGACAAGCGCTTTCTTGCTACTGTTGAAATCGACGTCGATCAGCAACAAGCCCGCTTCAACGCGCGCGACGTCGAGCGCCAGCATTCCAGCGGCGTGAATGTCGAACGCCTTGCCCGCTTCCATCAGCGCGTCCCAAACTCGCAGCGCGTGCTCCGACGCGATCCAGATCTCGTAACCAAGATCGCCCGTGTAACCCGTGCGTGAAATCTCGACCGGCACGCCGGCGATTGTCCCGCGCGTTACGCGAAAGTATTTCAGGTTGGCGATGTCGGCGTCTTTAACGAGGGTTTTCAAAAGTCGACCGGAAGTTGGTCCTTGCAACGCGAGGGCTGAAACACTTTCCGAGATGTCTTCGATGTGAACATCCATGCCCGCCGCGTTCTGCGTAAACCATCGGAGACTCGGATCCGCCGCGGTCCAGCGGTAAACATTCTCTTCGAGTCGCGACACCGTGCCGTCGTCGATCACCTTGCCGCGTTCGTCGCACCACGGTGTGTAGACAACCTGGCCCACCGACACCTTGCGCATGTCACGGGTGATCACGCGATCGACGAGGCGCGTCGCATCCTTGCCAGTCAATCGATACTTAAACAGGGGCGAGATGTCGATCAACGCTGCGGCGTTGCGGATCGCATTGTACTCATGTTCGTGATGCGGTTCGTACGAGCTGACCGCGTAATAGCCAGACCACTCGCGGTAGCTGAGACTTTCGCAGAGTTGAAACGTGCGTTCGTGAAATGCGGTTCCGATCGGCATGTTGTTAGCGGGTCTTTGGCCTTGGGACTTGGGTCTTTGTTTCAGGTTCGATGGCTAAAGGTTTATGACTCGTTTCCGAAACAAAGACCAAAGGCTAAAGTCCTAAAACCAAACTCCGTTTGTCAGGGCGAGCGATTATAAGTATGCTTACGATTCTTCAGCAAGCTGCATTACCCAACTAAACATGACGCAAAAGTACGACGTCGTCGTGATTGGCGGCGGACACAACGGTCTGGTGAACGCTGCTTATCTCGCGCGTGCGGGCAAAAAAGTTCTCGTGCTCGAGCGCCGTCACGTGCTCGGCGGCGCAGCGGTAACTGAGGAAGTCTTCCCCGGTTTCAAGTTTTCCGTTTGCTCTTACGTCGTCTCACTGCTCCGGCCGGAGATCATTCGCGAACTCGACCTGCCACGGCACGGGTTGGAAATACTTCCGCTCGACGGCACGTTCACGCCGATGCCCAATGGCGACTACCTGTGGCGCGTCAACGATCACGCCCGCACGCGCCGCGAGATCGCGCGCCATTCGCGACTCGACGCCGAGGCTTACGACGAGTACGGCAAAGCCATGATCGAGATGGCCCACTTCGTGAAGCCGATCATGAGCATGACCCCTCCAGACCCAACGACCCTCGATCCTAAGGGTTGGAAAAACCTCGCGTTCCTGGGCCGTCGTTTTCAGCGACTCTCCGACGACGACAAGTACAACCAGGTGCAGTTGATGACGATGAGCGCGGTCGACTTTCTCGATCAGTGGTTCGAGACAGACGTGCTCAAGGCGACGATGTCTGCATCGGGCATCATCGGCACCTTTCTCGGCGTGCGTTCGCCGGGAACTGCGTACGTGCTGCTGCATCATTACATGGGTGAGATTGATGGAGCGTTTCGTTCGTGGGGATTTGCGCGTGGCGGCACCGGCGCGATTTCGAATGCGATCGCCGATGCGGCCCGGGAAGCAGGCGTTGAGATTCGCACTGAAGCGCCGATTGCGGAAATTCTTTTGAAGAACGGTCGGGCCACTGGGGTCGCGCTCGCTAACGGCGAAGAAATCCGTGCAAATGTGATCTCGTCGAGCGTCGATCCGCGATTGACGTTCATGAAGATGATTGGCGAGCAACATCTTCCCGACGACTTCTGCACGGACCTGAAACGTTACAAGTATCGCGGCTCGTCAGGAAAAGTGAATCTCGCGCTCGACGGGTTGCCTGACTTCAAATCCCTGCCCGGCGCCGGAGCGCATCTGCGCGGCGCGATCTCGATCTCGCCCGGTGTCGAGTACATGGAGCGTGCGTACGACGAAGCGAAGTACGGGCGCTTCTCGCGGCGGCCGTACATCGACATGGTGATTCCCAGTTTGACTGATCCGTCGGTAGCGCCGCCAGGCAAGCACGTGATGTCGTGCTTCGTACAATACGCGCCTTACAACTTGAAGGAAGGCAACTGGGACGAGAAGCGCGACGAGTTTGGGGACGCTGTAGTGAACACGATTGCCGAGCATGCTCCAAACATCAAGGAGTTGATTCGCGATCGACAGGTGTTGACGCCGCTGGATCTCGAACGCGAGTTTGGTCTGTCGGAGGGAAACATTTTCCAGGGCGAGCTGACGCTCGAACAGCTTTTCTTTTTGCGACCCGCGCCGGGTTGGGCGCAGTATCGCACGCCAATCAAAGGCCTCTACATGTGCGGATCGGCGACGCATCCCGGCGGCGGCATCATGGGCGCGCCGGGGCGCAATGCTGCTCTACAGCTAATAAAAGATTGGAAGAAATCCGTGTGAAGTGCGATGTTGTCATCATCGGTGGGGGTCACAACGGGTTGGTGGCCGCGTGTTACCTCGCTAAGGGCGGGTTGAAGACGCTTGTGCTCGAGCGTCGTGAAAACGTTGGAAGCGGCGCGGAGTTGGATCATGCGCTTGGTCCGTTTTCATCACAAATAATCACGGATCTTAATCTGCGTCTTGAGTTGCTCAACCCCAAAGTGCGTGTGCTGGCGTTGTCAGATGACGGACAGTCGCTTTGTATTTACAACAACGACGTCGACGCCACGGTTAAAGAGATAGAAAAGTTTTCGCTGAAAGATGCGAAGAGCTATCCGGAGTTTGTTGAGAGCTTTTCACGCATCGGCCGCGTGCTCGCGCCGCTGCTCTCGATGACGCCGCCGTCGATCGACAAACCGTCGAAAGGTGACGTGTGGCAGCTTGGCAAAGTCGGGCTGGCGTTTCGCGGGCTTGGCAAGAAGGATGAGTATCGGCTGCTGCGTTGGGGGCCGATGGCGGTCGCGGATCTTGTCAGTGAATGGTTTGAGACGGAGTTGTTGCGCGCGACGGTCGCGGCGCGTGGGATTCACGGCGCCTTTGCTGGTCCATGGTCGGCGGGAACAAGTCTCGGATTGTTGTGGCAGGCAGCGATGGATGGGAGCGCGCTCGCATCGTCGGTGTCGGTCAGGGGCGGCATGCGTGCGTTCGTGCAGACGCTCGCGGATGCGGCGAAGTCGTTCGGGGCTGAAATTCGTACATCGGCGGAGGTTGAGCGGATTGAAAGCGGCAAGGTCGTTTTGCGCAACGGCGAAGAAGTCGAAGCGCGGGCGATAGTTTCCAGCGCGGATCCGCGCACGACGTTTTTGAAGCTTGTCGATCCGGTCGAACTGGATCCGAACTTCCTCTTGAAGATGCGCAACTATCGCGCGCCTGGAGTGGTCGCGATTGTCAAACTACGACTCTCAGCGTTGCCGGCCTTTCGCGGGATTGATAGTGAAGAGAAGTTGTCGGGACGCATTCACATCGGTCCGGAGATCGATTACCTGGAGCGTGCGTTTGATGCGTCGAAATACGGGGAGTTCTCGCGCGAACCGTATCTCGATATCGCGATTGACGACAAGGTGATGTCGATTCACGCGCAGTTTGCACCGTACAAGTTGAAAGAAGGTGATTGGAACACGCGGCGTGAGGAGTTCGCCGATGTTGTCGTCGATCGGATATCGCATTACGCATCAAACCTCAAGGATCTGATCGTCGATCGACAAGTAATCACGCCGCTCGATCTCGAACAGAGCTACGGACTCAGCGGCGGAAACATTCATCACGGCGAACAGACGCTCGATCAGTCTTTCACTTTTCGTCCGCTGATCGGCTGGGCGCAATACCGAACGCCGCTCCAGAGTCTCTATCTTTGCGGCGCGGGGACGCACCCCGGCGGCGGTGTGACGGGGCTTCCCGGCGCAAACGCTGCGCGCGAAGTTGCCCGTGACTTCAAAGCAGGGAAACTGTGAACTTTGTTTTTGGTTCTTTGTACTTTGCAAAAAACAAAGTACAAAGCACTAAGCACAAAGAATAAGTAATACGCGAATCACCATGACCGGTACAAGATCACCCCGCCGCAGCTTTGCCAGCGACAACAACGCCGGAGTTCATCCGGAGATCATCGAAGCGCTTCGCGCCGTCAACGAAGGGCACGTCATCGCTTACGGCGACGACGACGTGACGGCGCGCGCAGTCAAGCTGTTCAAAAAACATTTCGGCAGAGACGTCGAGGTCTTCTTTGTTTTCGGTGGCACGGGCGCAAACACGCTCGGTTTGAAGGCGATCACGAAACCGTATCAGGCGGTTGTCTGTGCGGAGACGGCGCACATCAATGTCGACGAATGCGGCGCGCCGGAAAAGTTCACCGGTTGCAAACTGATCTCAATGACGACGCCGGACGGGAAATTGCGCGTCGAGCAACTTGAACCGCTGGTCCACGTGTTCGGCAACGAGCATCACGTGCAGCCGCGCGTCATCTCGATCTCGCAAGCGACGGAGATGGGAACCGTTTACACAAAGCAGGAGCTGAAAGCGATCGCGAAGTTTGCGCATGCGAACAATATGCTCCTACACGTGGATGGTGCGCGTCTCGCAAACGCGGCAGTGAGTTTGAACGAGAGTTTGAAGTCGATCACCGCCGACGTTGGCGTCGACGTGCTGTCGTTTGGCGGCACGAAGAACGGGATGATCTACGGCGAGGCGGTCGTCTTCTTCGATCCAAAGCTGGCCCACGACTTCAAATTTATTCGCAAACAGGGCATGCACCTGCCGTCGAAGATGCGTTTCATCTCGGCGCAGTTCGAGACGCTGTTGTCAGGTGATCTGTGGCGTCGCAGCGCCGCGCATGCGAACCGCATGGCGCGTTTGCTGGCAACCGAACTCGAAAAGGCGCCGGGGGGCAACATAACGTTGACGCAAGCGGTCGAAGCGAACGGCGTCTTTGCAGTCGTGCCGAAGCAGTTCATTCCGCAGTTGCAGAAGAAGTACTTCTTCTACGTTTGGAATGAAGCGATCTCGGAAGTGCGGTTGATGTGCTCGTTCGACACGACGGAAGAAGACATTCACGACTTCGTCGGGCTGGTGCGGCGAGTGGTCAAATAAATTCCCTGCGCGGCGATGACAATCAGCATGATCCAGAACACGTACCGAAGGCGGTAAAGCGCGCCCGCGTTTACGACGACCAGGCCCAGGCCGATCAAACCCACAGTGGCCGTCAGAAAAACCAACCACATCGCCAGCCGTCGTCGCTCCCGCCACAAACACACGAGCACAGCGGCGTAAAGAAAATACATCGCCAGCGTCTCAGCACCGCTGATCAGACGACCGGCAGCGCCGTAGCTGCCCGTTTCAAACCACATCGTCGGGAACGGCGCGAAGAACCCAATAACTGCGGCGCGCGGCACGAACCGCACGATATCGGAAAGGCTGGTGAATTGGATCTCGCCGCCGATGTTTGATTCCTGCGCTGTGTAGAAACGAAACCCACCGCGGCGGTCGCGTATCTGGTTGATAGCGGTGCTCCAGACGCCTTCACGCGGCGCGGGTTGAGACGCTGAGGGGATCGCGAGTGGCGTCGCCGGTGCGCGGTATCCGCCGAGCGTCGTGCTTTCGAGTCGCGACGGAACGAACAGCATCGCAACGACGATCGTCGTCAGCACCATCGCGTTTCCCGTCATGAACTTCCGCTCGCGAATCATGCGGAACGAAAGAAGGACCAAAGTGATCGCGACGGCGACGACGACGGCATTCCACATGTTTCCGCGCGCCAACCAAAAGACGGTGACCAGCGCCGCGCCACTCACGCCAGGCACTACCGTCTTTGGCAATGAAAGCTTGCGATTCAACAACAACATCAGCACAAGCACCAGACTCAACAAGCAACTTATCGCAAGCGGATCGCGAATCAATTGCGTCGAATGGAACAGGAACGTCGGCCAAAGACCAACCATCATCGACGCCAGCAACCCGGCGCGCTCGTTGAAGAGCTCGCGGCCGAGCAGATAGACAACCGCCAGGATGCCTAAGTAGTAAAAAAGATTCAGCGGTTCGGCGGCGAGTATGTTGTGGCCCACGAACCGCCCGAGAACTAGAAACGGTATCGAGTAAAGCCGAGCGTGCAACGGCGATTTGATGTCGAGCCACGGCGACATGCCGTACGTTTGCCAGTGCGTCGCCATCTCGCTCGCGAGTCGACGATAAGTCGCGCCGTCGATTGCAAACGTCAAACCGATTCCATTCTGATCGAACACGCCAGGCAGCAGTTGAAAGTGACCGATGAGGAAAATGATCGTTGTCAGCGCCACATGCAGGGCGCCCGCAATAAACAACCAGCGCAGAAGTTTTGGTCTCAAGCGCGGGGATTAAACCACAGATTGCACAGATTGCAACGCATGTGCGATTCTTGGCGCGCCCAACAAACAAATGAGCAGCGTCCTCGATGAGGTGGTTGACAGAGCTGAGCCGGCGCCCGGCATTCTTTCGGTGATGCAGGCCACGCGGCCGGCGTTCCTGTTGAGCATCGACGTCGGCACGTCAGGTGTGCGCGCGGCGCTGTTCGACGACGCTGGCGCGGAGACAATGTCGCACCACGCTCGGCCGCGCAGCGAAGGTGCGCTTTCGGATCTCGGCGAGTTTGACGTGCACGCGCTGGTCGACGAAGTAATCACCACGATTGACGAGTTGCTTGCGGCTTCGGACACAAATGGAATCCAGTTCATCGCGATCTCCACGTTCTGGCACAGCCTCGTCGGCGTTGACCGCGAAGGCTCGCCGACGACACCGCTGCTGAGTTGGGCGGACACGCGTGCTGCGCGGTTCGCGAACGATCTGCGCGCGTCGTTTGACGAAACCGAGATTCACGCGCGCACCGGCTGCCGCTTTCACGCAAGTTACTGGCCCGCGAAGCTGCTGTGGATCGGAAGCGAGTGGCCCCACAAGTTTGCCGCCACGCATCAGTGGCTTGGCTTTGGCGAGTACCTTTGTTTGCGATTGTTTGGTGGAACTGCGGCGAGTATTTCGCTCGCGTCGGCCACCGGGCTTTTCAATCAGCGAGCATGCGATTGGGACTGGGATTTCATTCGCGATCTCAACCTCTCACCCGACACGTTGCCGCAAATCGATGACGAGAATCGTCCGCGGCTGACGGAAGCATTCGCGCGTCGCTGGCCGGCGTTGGCGGGCGCGCGCCTAGCGGTCGTCGTCGGCGACGGCGCGACAAACAACGTCGGCGCGGGATGCAGCTCAAGAGACAACATTGCGTTGATGGTCGGCACTTCAGGCGCGATGCGCGTTTTGTTCTCGGGTGACCCGCCGGACCGGCTTCCGTCTTCACTTTGGTGTTATCGTGCCACGCGCACGCGAGTCGTAGTTGGTGGTGCGCTGTCAGACGGCGGTGGATTGTTGCGCTGGCTACGTGATTCGCTAAATCTCGGAACGGTGGATCTTGAAACAACAGTCGATTGGCTCGAGCCTGATTCACACGGATTGACGATCTTGCCGTTCTGGTCAGGCGAACGAAGCCCCGGTTGGTCGCCCGACGCGCGCGGGGGCATCTTCGGACTCAAGCAGGAAACACAGCCGGCAGAAATCGTGCGCGCGGCGTTCGAGGCTATCGCGTATCGCTTCGCATTGGTCGCCCGCGATCTCGCACCTCTCGCGCCAAACGCAAACATCTTCGCGACCGGCAACGCGCTGCGTAGCTCACCCGTTTGGATACAGATTATCGCCGACGTTCTCGGGCGCCCGATCGCACTCGGACACGTGGCCGAAGCGTCGATCCGCGGGGCTGCCTTGCTTGCGCTTGAAGCGGTGGGCAAAATAGCAACCATCGAAGACGTTTCAGTTTCGTCCGCGCAGGTTTTTCAGCCAGATATGACGCGGCATGTCCGGTATCGCGAAGGACTCGCCCGACAGGAAGAGTTGTACCAACGGTTGTTTGGTCGAAAGACTTGAAAAACATTTTCCCGCAAAGACGCAAAGGAAAGTCACTTCTTCTTTGCGCCTTGGCGTCTTTGCGGGACCCACTTCGAGGAACCTAATGAGCGCCCCTGTGCAGAAGGAAAACTCAAACACCAATCCTGAACTCGATCAACTTTGCATCAACACAATTCGCACGCTGGCAATCGACGCCGTCCAGAAGGCGAACTCCGGCCATCCGGGTCTGCCGCTCGGCGCTGCGCCGATGGCGTACGTGCTTTGGACGCGTTTTCTCCGGCACAACCCGCAGAATCCGAAATGGGAGAATCGCGATCGCTTCCTGTTGTCAGCCGGACACGGCTCGATGCTGCTTTACGCGCTGCTTCATCTCACCGGCTACGATCTTTCGCTCGACGAGTTGAAGAACTTCCGCCAGTGGGGATCGAAAACGCCGGGCCATCCTGAGTACGGACTCGCGCCCGGAGTGGAGATCACCACCGGACCCTTGGGCCAGGGCTTCGCAAACGGGGTCGGCATGGCGATGGGCGCCGCGCATCTTGCCGCGAAGTTCAACAAACCGGAGTTTCCGCTGATCGATCACTACGTCTACGCGATAGTTTCAGACGGCGATCTTATGGAAGGCGTCGCGGCCGAAGCGGCTTCGCTCGGCGGTCACCTGCAACTCGGCAAGCTGATCTATCTGTACGACGATAACAACGTCACGATCGAAGGTTTCACGAACCTCGCCTTCAGCGAAGACGTGCCGAAGCGCTTTGAAGCGTACGGCTGGCACACGCAGACGGTCGAAGACGGCAACAATCTCGACGAGATCGAAACTGCGATTCGCAACGCCCAAAAGATCAGTGACAAGCCGAGTTTGATTTCCGTCAAAACAGTGATCGGTTTCGGCATGCCCACGCAAGGTACGCGAAAAGCGCACAGCGACGCGCCGGGTGAAGACGCAGTGCGCGAAACGAAACGTCACCTCGGCTGGCCTGAAGACAAGCAGTTTTACATTCCCGACGAGGCGTTGACCCACTTTCGCGAGGCCGTCGAACGAGGAACGCAACTGGAGAACGAGTGGCGCGAATTGGTGAACCGTTACGAAGAAGCACACTCAGATGACGGGAAACTGTTTCGCCAAACGTTGAGCGGCGAATTGCCTGAAGGTTGGGAACAGCACTTGCCGAAGTTTGAAGACGCGAAAGCGATCGCAACGCGCGTCGCCAGCGGCGAAGTCATCAACGCGCTCGCGCCGGTGTTGCCGATGCTCATCGGTGGTTCCGCCGATCTCGGCGTGTCGAACAACACCGACATCAAGAGCAGTCACAGTTTCGAGGCGGGTGCTTACGACGGGCGCATTCTTCATTTCGGCGTGCGCGAGCATGCGATGGGTTCCGCGTTGACGGGCATTTCGCTGAATGGCGGTTTGATTCCGTTTGGCGGAACGTTCCTGACTTTCTCCGATTACATGCGACCGGCGATCAGGTTGGCAGCGCTGTCGGAGGTCCAGGTCATTTACGTGTTCACGCATGATTCTGTTGGACTCGGCGAAGATGGTCCAACGCACCAGCCGATCGAACATCTCGCCGCACTGCGTGCCATTCCGCATTTGTTTGTGATTCGTCCGGCTGATTCGGCAGAGGTCAGCGAGGCCTGGCGCATCGCGATCCTGCGACGCCACGCGCCGACAGCGCTCGCATTGACGCGGCAGAAGGCGCCCGTGATCGATCGTAAGAAATTCGCAGCGGCTGAGGGGTTGAGACGCGGTGGTTACATTCTCGCCGAAGCTGCGACGGCTGACGGCGCGGCGACGAGTCCGCAACTGATTCTGATTGGAACGGGCTCCGAAGTTTCGCTGACGCTCGAAGCGCGCGAGAAGCTGCAAGCTGAAGGTGTTCCGACGCGTGTCGTTTCGATGCCGTGTTGGGAATTATTCGAGGCGGAGTCGAAGGAATATCGGGACGAGGTTTTGCCGCCGTCGATCAAGAAGCGGTTGGCCGTTGAGGCGGGCGTGCGTCAGGGTTGGGACCGTTACGTCGGCGACGAAGGCGACGTGATCGCGCTCGATCGCTTCGGCGCGTCGGCGCCGGGTGAAGTCGCGCTGAAGAATCTCGGTTTCAACGTCGACAACGTGCTGGAGCACGCGCGAGCATTGTTGTGATGGATCAGCTATGTTTCGGTTATCGTTGAAATTGTTGTGCGCGATCATCCTCTCGACGCAACTGATCTACGCGCAGACAAATCAACTCACCGAAGCGGAAGCATTAACCGCGATCGCGCTCGCCACCAATCCCTCAACAAAACTTGCGGCCGCCGAAGAGTTTATCGCGAGGTTTCCGAAAAGCAGCTCACGTATCAAAGCGGCGGAACTGGTTGCTGCCGAGATTCTGAAGGTGCAAAACGGCGCGGTCGCGATCGTGCTCGTCGAGCGAGCGCAGTCGATCTTCACCGCGGATGAAGAAAGAGAGATTTTGAAACCGGTGGCGTTGGAAGCGTATGCGACCGGCAATCGTCCGAATGATGCGTTCAAGTTGGCGGCCGATCTTCTCGCGAAGAAGCCGGATGATTTGCCGGTGCTTATGCAGATGACGCGTCTCGGTGCTGACGAAGTGCGCAAGCGAAATCGCGAAAATGCGGACGCGGCGTTGCAGTACGGTCTGAAGGCGATCGCGCTGATCGAAGCGACTCCTAAACTGTCGAGACGTGCGGACGATCTCTCGACGGGAATAACGGCCGACGCCGGCGAACTTTATCAGCAAGTGGCAATTCTGTATCTCGGCACAGGCAGGATCGACGAAGCGAAAGCGCGACTCACGAAAGCAACCGAGCTGCGCCCGACGGACCCGTCGAACTTCGCGTTGCTTGGCCGCGTGATCCATGCGGATTACGTGAAGCAGATGGAAACTTATGAGGCGCTGCCGGAGGGTCCACAAAAGCAGGAAACGCTGAAAAAACTCGACGCCCTCTTAGATACGATCATCGAGGCGTACGCACGCGCCGCAGCGCTGGCGACGGGCCGTCCGGAATACCAGGCGCTGCTGCAGCAAGTGATTCCGGATCTGACCAACTATTACAAATACCGCCACAATCAATCTACACAAGGCTTGCAGGAGTTAATCAACAAATACAAGGTCCGCCGATAGCGCATGCGTGAGTCACATGGGTAAACATTTCATGTCTGAAACTCGTGTTGCCCGCGGAGCGATCAAGCGTACGCGGCGTAAACAGATTTGACTTTGTCGAGAAACTCACGCCGGTCGACGACGAAATAAAGTTTCACATTCCCCGACCCCGCAACTTCATCCACGAGCTTTTCAAAAATCTCAAACTGGTCCGTTTCGGAAATCTGGTGCGCCTCGAGATAACCACCCCGCCGCATGCGCCGAATCAACTCGATCAGCGTCAAACGACCAGCTAAAGTCCTTCCACCATGCTCGTGCGAACGGCTGACCAGGTACTGCACCAGCAAACTCTCGTTATACAAGGCAGGCGACAAAAACAACCGCGATCCGTCGCGTTCCCAACCCTCTCCCAACCGCGCCGACGGGCGAATTGAACGGACACCGTCGAAGATCGAATCCCAATCCTGCTTCGGCTCTTTCCGTTCGAGCAACGCCTTCGTCGCGGCCACCAACCACTCCGGCTCACTCAGATCGAGCGAGATGCGTAACGTATCGAGCCAATCAAAAAACGCCCGCCGCCGGTCCGACTTCACTTCACTAACCGAAAACTGATCGCGTTTCTTTTCGAGACTCTTGACGAGCTTGCGTCGCGCCGCGTCGGTCGTCTTCCCGCCCTCGATGCAATGCGTGTCGAGTCGCGCGTGCCAACGTTTCGCCGCATCGCAGTACGGACATCGCGGATGCTTCTCGTCGCTATCGAAAAACGGACGCACCGCCTTCGGCGACGTCAACTCTTCAACGGTTGGGCTGTACCGCTTGATTTCGGAATACGCCGACCGCGGCGCGAGTCCGATCTGTTTCGTGAAGATGTCGAAGATGCAGGCGAGACAGACGAGCGTCGTGTACTCAGTAACGCTTCCGGGAGGAAACTCGCTGAAGTCTGGAACCACAGATTTCATAAAGCAAATTCAAACCAATTCCAATTCAGCTTCGATGTCGCCGACCTCGGCGTGAAGCAGGTTTTTGAAATCGAACAATCGATGATCCAGCAAGTGCGACGGCACGGCCTTACCGAGCGCATTGAGCATCGACGCGCGAATGTGCGGAATATCTTTTTCAAGCTCCGCAATCAGGTTCTTGATCTTCGCTCGCTTCAGGTTCGTTTGCGACCCGCACAAGTCGCACGGAATGATCGGAAACTGGCGAAACTCGGCGTAATCGGCAATATCGCGTTCGCAGCAATAGGCCAGCGGCCGAATCACCGTGTTGCGGCCGTCTTTGGACCGGAGTTTCGGCGGCATCGCTTTTAAAGTGCCGGCATAAAACAGGTTCAGCAACAGCGTCGTGATGATGTCGTCAGCATGATGGCCGAGCGCGATCTTGTTGCAACCTTCTTCGACCGCGACGTTGTAGAGAATGCCGCGACGCAGACGCGAACAGACCGAGCAGTACGTCTTACCTTCGGGGACGAGCCGTTTAACGATGGAATAGGTGTCGCGCTCCACGATGCGAAACGGTACGCCAATCCCGCTGAGATACTCAGGCAGGACTTCCGCCGGAAACCCCGGTTGTTTCTGATCGAGATTTACGGCGAGTAGTTCAAAACGGACGGGCGCGCGGAGTTGAATGTCGAGCAGCAGATCGAGCATGGTGTGACTGTCTTTTCCGCCGGAAAGACAGACCATTATGCGGTCGCCATCGTCAATCATGCCGAAGTCGGAGATGGCCTCGCCTAGTCGGCGCAGTAATCGGGTCTGGGATTTGTGTTCAGTGCGCATTTCTTGATCGGGGGAGAGTATAGCGTTGTAACGGAATTATAACGACAGGCCTAATAAATCCGGGAATTAGGACTAGACAGTGACCAAAAAGTTTGTCTATCATGGCGAGTCCGCTTTTTGCGGTCAATTCATTCGTCGCTCGCATTCAGGCTAGCGAATAATCCACGAAAAAAGGCAAGCGCGTCGTTTCGTTGCTTCAAGGTTCCGACAGCCGGTGACTAAACATCCGCGCCCCCATATTACGGAGGTAACTAATGCTCAGGATAGGAAAGAATCCCAAGGAACAGGAAGATAACGACCACTCCAGCCACCAGGCAAACGTTCCTGACTACTCCAGTGCCAAAACCTACTCGTCCTATCAGGGATCAGGTGTTGAAGCAAAACCGGCAACCGAAACCGCGTCACAGCCCCGTGGTGCGATGACTGAGAGCGAAACGCTCGCACGCGACATCAAAGAAGGAACACTCAGTGGTTTCGTCGGCGGCGGCACGGTAGTTACTGGAGAGGCCAATTTTAAGGCGATGATGAGGGTGGACGGCCACCTGTCGGGCCGTGTTAGTTCGACGAGCGGCACGTTGATCGTCGGCGCGAACGGTAAAGTCGACGCCAACATCGAAGTCGCCGTCGCGGTGATTCACGGCACGATTAATGGTGACATCATCGCAACGCAGCGGTTGGAACTGGGCCGTGCTGCGAAAGTGCACGGCAACATTCAAACACCGTCGCTGATCATCGAGCAGGGAGCAATATTTGAGGGCAGTTGCAAGATGGTGCAAATGAGCGCCGCCGTGGATAAGTCGAAGAAGGAAAGCAAGAAGATTGACGAGCCGCTCGACACGTCGAAGGTGCAACCACTTCGCGCGGCAGACGCTGCCGTCAAAGCAGCGGAGATTCCGAGCGTTTCCAGCGTCGTGAGCTAATCGTTTTCGGTTAGCGCGCACGCGCGCAAAGAATGTTTATGCGGGGTGGTCCGTTTGTGGCCACCCCGTTGTTGTCGAACCCCCGCCCCAAAGCCTCTCAAGTCTAATCTTCGTTCGGAAATAAGATCATGCAAAAACTTTTGCGCGTAACATTTATCGCTTCGGTTGTCCTCATCGTGCTTTCGACCATGGCGCGCGAGCGCGCGGCCTCCGCCAAGGTGCCGGAAGGTTGGTTGAATGGCGCCGCGAATTTTGAAAAGGCGATGCAGTTGCACCGCACGGAGAATGTGCCGCTCGTCGTTTACTTCTACGTCGATTGGTGCCCGTACTGCAACTCGCTCGAAAGCGAATACTTTCCCGCAGCGCCGATGCGCGACTACCTGCGCGACGTCGTGAAGATCCGGATTAATCCCGAGCAGACGCGCGCGGATGAAGAGGCGGCGAGGGCGTTCGGCATTACGGGCTATCCGGGATTTTTCGTCATTGGTCCAGGATCGTTTCCGATCCAACTCAGTCCTTTCCGAAGAGATGGTCGAAGCTTGACGCCGGCGGAGTTTGCCCAGCGCTGTCGCGACGTGACGACGCCGCGCAATGCCAACGGCTCACGAGTCACTGAAGCGCCCAAAGCCGCAGAACCCGCGGCGGCGCCGGCGAAGAAAGCGCCGGGTTTGCAGATGACGGTGGTGGAGGCGGCGACGCCGAACTTTGTTAACAATGCGCCACTGCCGACCGCAGATGCAGTGCTTACAAACTACGCGAAGGCGACGGGCGCGGCGCGTATGACGAATCGGGTAATCAAAGGTCGCATCAGTATTCCGGGGCTGAGTTCTGGCGGGAAATTCGAGTTTTATGCGACGAGTGGCGGAAAGTCGCT
>DASTOZ010000112.1:0-3120 GCA_035762365.1 Pyrinomonadaceae bacterium
TCTGGATTTTTCGAAACACGCCTTTCTATCCGTTTGTGTCTTGAGACTCAGGAGGTTCTGATGCGCGTATCGATTCTCGTCCTGCTCACGATCTGTTTGGTCTTCACGTCCGTTGCTCAGGAAACCGTGGGCCGCGACAAAGCAGCGAAGCCATTGCGACCGGTCCACACGTTTTCGATCGTCGCGCGCGATCCGAACACCGGCGAGTTAGGCGTCGCGGTCCAGTCACACTGGTTTTCAGTCGGATCGATCGTGGCGTGGGCTGAAGCGGGCGTCGGAGCTGTGGCGACGCAGTCGTTCGTCGATCCGAGTTACGGCAAGAACGGACTCGACATGATGCGCGACGGCAAGAGCGCGCCTGACACGTTGAAAGAGTTGCTCGGCAAAGACGAAGGACGCGAAGTCAGACAGGTGGCGATGATCGATGCGCAGGGACGCGTCGAGGCGTGGACTGGAAAGAACGACATTCAAGCCGCGGGTCACATCGTCGGCACAAACTTTTCAGTTCAGGCCAACCTGATGCTCAACGACAAAATCTGGCCCGCGATGGCGCGGGCGTTCGAGAACACGAAAGGCGATCTCGCCGAACGCATGCTCGCCGCGCTCGATGCTGCACAAGCTGCCGGTGGCGACATTCGCGGACGACAGTCAGCGGCGATGATCGTCGTCACAGGCAAGCCTACCGGAATGGCGTGGAAGGATAGGATTTTCGATCTGCGCGTTGACGACAGTCCCGAACCGTTGCAGGAGCTTCGCCGGTTAGTGAAATTGCAGCGCGCGTACAACCACATGAACGCCGGAGACCTCGCGGTCGAGAAGAAAGACAATGAGGGCGCGTTGCGTGAGTATTCCGCCGCGGAGAAGCTCGTGCCGAACAATGCCGAGATGATCTACTGGCATGCGGTGGCGCTGGTGAACATGGGACGTGTCGACGAATCGTTGCCGCTGTTTCGCAAAGTGTTTGCGATGGACCGCAACTGGGTGACGCTCACGCCGCGTTTGCCGAAGTCGGGATTACTGCCGGACGATCCGAAGCTCATCGATCGGATCGTTTCTGTGGGCCCAAGAATGCGATCCGCTCCACGACCAAAGTCAGCCCCATGATGAAATAGAAAACTGTGACGACTTCGGAGTCGCCCCAGTTGTAGTGGACCAGTCCGCTGGTGAAGAAACCGAGTGCGCCGCCGAGCGCGCCGAGTGCGAGACCGCGCGAGAAGTCACTCGTCTGCTGGATCAAACGCCACAGCATCCGGATGTAAATCACAAATAGCAACAACCACGCGATCAGCGCGGGCACACCGCGTTCAAGTGCGATTTGCAAGAGATTGGAGTGCATGTGACCCATGGGCTGCCGTCCGTGATCAAACAAACCCCACTCGCGCCAGTGACCTTTGATCGAGTCCATCCCGACGCCAACCAACAGATGTCGCGGATTGGAAACGAGCAAGTTGAAACCTTCTCGCCAAACCATCTGCCGCCAGCTTGTCGATTGATCGTTCGTGTCGAAGAAGCCGATGTTGCGTCGTTGCTGAAGTAGAAACAGACCGGCGAGCACGACTGGTATCGTGCAACCCGCAAGAATGAGAACGGTGCGACGCGACACGCTGAGCAGCAACATCGCCACCACCGACACGGCGAAGCCGATCCACGAACCTCGCGTTACCGTCATTGCGAGTGCGAAAAGCAAACCGCCAACCGCCAGAAGCAGCAGCAACCCCGTCGCGCTTTTCTTCTGCGACAACCCGAGAAGCAGTCCCAGGGCAAGGGACGCGATCAGTTGCAACACTTCCGCGTACGTGGTCCAGTGGCCGTAGAATCCGGTGGCGCGCCAGTCGCGGCCGCGCGTCCAACTTGCGATTCCCAATTGTTGTAACGTAGTCGTTCCCGTGAGCAGCGTTCGTGGTACTTCGAGTTCCGGTGTCCACTCGACACGATAGATCCGCACCCTCGCAACGCCGCCCTGCCCCGACACGAGCGCCGCTGCCAGCTCCTCAGCATCGTCAACATGGCGATCGTCCACCTGCCAAACAACGTCTCCGTCTACGATGGGTGTGGCCTTATTGACCGTTCGCGTGTGAAAGACTGCTTTCGCCAACGGGCTCTCAGCGCTCACGCCATGCACCTTCACGCCGCGACCGACCGCAAGCTGCTCCGCGGTCCATAGCACGTTGACCATGCACGAACCGATCAGCGCAAACGCAAGCAAGCGCGCGATGCGCAGCGACTGCACGTTCTGGCTGACGAGGTAAACGATCGTGAACAGGCTCGCCGCGCGCATCTTTCCGATCGACATGATCGGGCTGTAAGAGAACACTCCGGAGATCCCGCTCAACACGAAAAACCCGAGCAGCAGATAATCGACCGGAGAACGAAAAAGTCGCGGGCGAGGAAAGAAAGCAAACCGCAGCACCCAAAGCGTCATGCCCACCAGCCACGCGGTCTGCGTGACGGCGATCGAATGCGGGGCGAAGATGGCGATGAGAAAGAGACAGGCAATAATGGCCGGATCGATAATGCGATTCGAAATCTGCATCGTCGGCATATTAGAATGACCGCGGTCTACTATTCCATCTCAAAAGAGATTTCCATGCGATCAATTTTGCTGGCACTGCTGGTCCTGTGTATTAGCGCCTCCGCACAGTCGCCGTCGCCCGCCGACGAGGTCAAAGCAGTTCAAGACGATGCGCGGGTCAAAGCCGCGTTCGATCACATCGATAAAAACCGCGACGCGATCCTGCGTGAATGGATTGCCATCACCGAGATCAACGCGCCTTCGAAACACGAACAGGAACGCGCGCGATATATCGAGTCGCTGCTGCGCAAATACAAAATCGACGTCCGTTACGACGCTGCCGGCAACCTGATCGCTACACGCAAGGGCACAGGCGGTGGTCCAGTTGCAGTCTTCGACGCACACATGGACACCGTGTTTCAACCCGGGCTGAAGATTAAAGCCACGGTGCGCGACGGGCGTGTTTACGCGCCCGGCATCGGCGACGACACGCGCAACATCGAGGCGCTGCTCGCGACCATTCGCGCGCTCGACGCCGCGAAGATCCAAACCAAAGGCGACCTCGTTTTTCTCTTCACCACTGACGAAGAAGCCGGCATGACCGGCGC
>DASTOZ010000113.1:0-8580 GCA_035762365.1 Pyrinomonadaceae bacterium
CTTTAACATGAAAGCAGAGTCGGCTTCGATCAATATAGTCGTCATGGAACGTCGCTGAAGCGCATGTTCAGAGTTCTCACACTCACAATCGTATCCACACTGGCGTGCAGCGTCGTCGTGTGTGGACAATCGAATGAACGCCGCATGATCGCGGACCACTCACAGAAGAACTTGACGGCGGAAGACTCGCAAGCGGATGGCATCGTTCAGATCAAGATCGGCCAACTGTTCAAGCCGGGCGACACGACATACGCGGTTATCGACCGAAAAACATTGGCCGGCTTGCCGCCTTTGCCGACTGGATTTGTCGCGTTTCGTGATCAGGGGTACAAGGTCACTACGCAGGCGATTGCTTCAGGAGAGCACGCGGTAATCTTTTATGTTCCTTCCGTAAAAAGTGCCGATGAATTCAGTCGTCTCGTGGTGTTTCACCTGGAAGAGGACGAGCTGAGTCCACTTGGCAAGTCGTGGGAACCGGTGACGCTCGTGCCCGGCGGATGGGACAAGAACTTCTTTCAGTTCACTTCAGAAAAAGCATACGGGCAGTTGGTCCCCGACTTCGCGTCGCGACGCATCGCGGCCATCGTCGACGAGTTCGGAATCTTCGTTATTGCCGTCATTCCGGATACGCATCAAGTGCCGAAGGAACCGTTTACACAGATCGAGTTCCTGGCCAGCAGCTCTCCGGAATCGATGCGCACAAACGAACAAGTCACGCACACGTTGACGATCAAGAACAATGGACCGGTGAGGGCGGAAGAAGTGAATCTGAGAGAGAGTGTCAATCCCGCGCTGGAATTTCAGTCGGCGACAACTACTCAGGGAAAATGTACGCAGTCGCCGCGCTCAATGGACAGGGTATTTTGCCATCTTGGTCCATTGGATGTGGGCAGCACGGCGACGATTCAAATCGTCGCGCGGTTTTTTAAGTTCACGAATCTCAACGAGGAGCGCACCTCCGCCCGCAGCACCGTTGAACTCGTCTTCAAAAAGAAAGCGACTGACTTCACAGACATAACCACCCAGCGGATCGTTGACTTCGACACGGTCATACTTAAAGCCAATCCTTGATAACTCATCGCTAAAAACGATACGCTCACAAGCACGGAGTAAGAACATGTCAAGAATCGTTTTAATAATCCTCGCAGGCGTTCTTTTCGTCTCGCCAGCCGTTATCGCACAGACGAGCCGCTCATCAACAAAGAAATCGCAAACGAAGGCCCTCTACGCCTGCCCGATGCATCCGGACGTCACCTCGACAAAACGCGGCAAGTGCCGGAAATGCGGCATGGACCTCCGACCAACGAAAACTGAGGTTGCGGACGTTCCACCCGAAACGAATCCAGTCGACCCAGTCGCCGATCCCTCAACTCCGAAAACCGAAAGCTATTCCTTCAGCGCGGCGAAGATCCCACATGCCCGCGTTCTCGATCAGAACGGCAAGCAACTCGACTTCTACACCGATCTGATCAAAGGCAAGAGCGTCGCGATCAATTTCGTGTTCACGACCTGCACGGCGATCTGCCCCTCGCTGACTGCGACATTCCACCGCGTGCAGCAGGAAGCGCGCGCGCGCGGACTCGACGTGCAACTGATCTCCATCAGCGTCGATCCGACCGTCGACACTCCCGAACGCTTGCAGGAATACGCGAAAAAATTCAAAGCCGAAACGGGTTGGACGTTTGTCACCGGCGACAAAGCCGAGATCGATTCGCTTCTTCAGGCGATGGGGGCCGCTACAACGAATAAAAACGATCACACGCCCATGATTCTCATCGGCAACGAAGTCGCCGACTTCTGGACCCGAACGTATGGATTGTCTTCACCGAAAAGGATCGTGGACCTCATCGAAAGCGCTTCATCGCGTAAGTAAACCAAACATAAGCGTCGAAAGGATTTCTAAATTCCTTATTGCAAGTAATTTTGCTTGACAGGAAAGTTAAAGGAATCTACGCTGCGACTGTCGCTATTCCAAGGTCGTCTGTTCTTCTCACTGCTGGTAAACCACACAACTGAACCAGCTTAAATTAATGTTCCCTCCCGCGACACGAGCCCGTGTTCATTTGTTTCCTCAGTCTATTTATGTCCGCCATTCAGGAGCGTCGAAAAAGGAGATTTGACCATGCTCGGTTTCCGATCCCCCGCACACGTTGTTACCTCATTAACAATGCTCGGCCTCAGTTTGTTTGCTGTAACTACGGCACGTGCGCAAACGCCTAACGTCGCAAGCGACAAACCAATTGTTGAAACGACTACGCCGCTAATCGAATCGCCCGCGAAGACAACCGCGACGATCCCGAAGGTCGCAGACCCGACGGAAACGAAAACCGCTGAGACCCCTGCGGCGAAAACTGTCGCCGCACCAGCGACACCACAGGCGACGCCACCTCCGTGCCCGGCCGGCACGCGGTTGGTAAAAGCCGACGTCGTCGCGATTCCAAAAGCGATCATGCTCAATCGTCTTGGCGCCACGATTCCAAACGCATTCATTTACGCACTACGACGAGACACAACCGGCACCGGAACGAACCTGCAACTGCGTCCGGGCAAACGTCCGCGCCCGATCGTCCTGCGCGCAAACGTCAACGACTGCCTGCAAGTCATGTTTACGAACGCGATCCCGCCGTCGGCGTTTCAAGCCTCAACTCCGCAGAACCCTCCTGTTGGAACGCAGGAAGTTTCGCTTCACATTCAGGGAATGGAGTGGGCCAGCAGCAGCGCTGACGACGGTTCGTTTGTCGGACGGAACAATTCGAGTCTCGCGAGCGCGACACCCGCACCGAGTCCGATGCCGCCGCCGACGCAGATCTACACGCTCTACGTGCGGAATGAAGGAACGTTTCTGCTCTACTCGATGGGCGACAACGAAGCCGCGCCTCTCGGCCAGGTCAGTCGCGGTTTGTTCGGCGCACTGAACGTGCAGCCGGAGAAAGCTGAGTGGTATCGCAGCCAGGTAACGCAGAAAGAGCTCGCGCTAGCAACGAAGAAGAACGGCAGCGGAAATCCCATCAAGACGGCCGCTGGTCAACCTGTGCTCGACTACAACGCCGTCTATCCGGCCGGCTCGACCTGGGACGATGGCACGCCCATTCCCGCCGACACGCCGATCCTGAAGATGCTCGACAAGAACGGCAACCTCGTCTACACGGATCTCACGGCGATCATCACCGGGCCGAACGCGGGAAGATTTGAAGGCACAACTGGACCGAACAATCCTGAGCCGCCCTGCAACGCTGCGAACAACGGTTCCGGCGCAGGAAATCCACTCTTCTGCGCGAACCCGGCCGCGCCCGATCGCAAACAGCCCTATCGTGAAGTGACGATCATCTATCACGAAGTCGGGCAGGTCGCGACGCAGGCGTTTCCCGTGTTCACCGATCCGCAAATGGCGAGCACCGTCAACGCCGGGTTCGACGGCTTCGCGATCAACTTCGGCACAGGCGGAATCGGCGCCGAAGTTTATGCGAACCGCATCGGTGTTGGACCGATGGGTGGCTGCGTCGATTGCAAGTTTGAAGAGTTCTTTTTGAGTGCGTGGTCGGTTGGCGATCCGGCGATGCTCGTCGATCGTCCGGCGAACTCGAGCGTCTTGCCGGCGTTCGCGACGTTACCGCCGTCGCCGCCAGTGCCGTCTACGCCTCCGTCACCGCCAGCGCCGCCGCCGGTGCTCTGCACGAGTGCGCAACTCGGCGACACCGGCGCGCCGCCGGATCCAAACTGCGCGAACGCCCGTGTGCCGACCACTGGAGGTGCATACACGTTGGCGCCGCTTGTGAAAGCGACCAAGGCTTACTACCCGGACGATCCCTCGAACGTCTATCACAGCTACATCAACGATCACATCAAGTTTCGCATCCACCACGGCGGCACTGTCGCGACGCACGTGCATCACCAGCACGCGCACCAGTGGCTGCAATCGCCGAACAGCGACGAGAGCGCGTACCTCGACAGCCAGATGATCAGCCCGGGCGCGAGCTACACGCTCGAGATGACGTTCAACGGCAGCGGCAACCGCAACAAGGTCGTCGGCGACTCAATCTTCCATTGTCACTTCTACCCGCACTTCGCCGCGGGCATGTGGGCCATGTGGCGCACGCACGACACGTTTGAAGAAGGGTCGACACTCGACAACAACGGCATGCCCGTGCTCGGCACTCGCGCGCTTCCCGATGGTGAGATCAAAGCCGGATCGCCGACACCCGCCCTCGTGCCGATGCCCACGCTGCCGATGGCGCCGATGCCTTCAGCCGTGTTCATTCAAAACGGACAGATCGTTTACGGCACTCCTGGTCCAGGAGCGGATCCGACGGGCGCGAACGTGACCGTCAATCCCGGTTTTCCGTTCTTCATTCCCGGCGTCGCAGGCATGCGCGCGCCGCATCCGCCGTTTGATTTTGCGCCCGACGGACCGAGTGGTTTCCTGGATGGCGGACTGCCGCGTCACGTCGTGACCGGCGGCAGCATCGCCTACGAGAAGCACGATCAGTTTGACTGGAGTAAAGACTTCGCGACCATCAACGCGAAGCAGCTTCCCGAAAAAGGCACCAACGTCGAAAACGTTGCCATCAACTTCTTCAAGACGCGTTGCTATGCGTCGTTTTTCCCGGACGGCGCCGCGGGTTCCTGCCCGTCGACGCCAGTCGGCTCGCCGAACATGACGCAGAACACGCCGCCAACCGGGTTCATCGTTAACGGCCTGCCGCTTGGACCACAGCTCGGTGCGCCGTTTGCCGATCCCGGCGTCGACGACAATGGCAATCCTATCAACGTCGATCCGGTCACGAAGCAGCAACGCATACGTCGCTACAAAGCAGCGGCTATTCAACTCAACGTCACGCTCAACAAAGCCGGCTGGCACTTCCCGCAGCAACGCATCCTGACGCTCTGGAACGACGTGAAGCCGACGATGCAGTACACGCCCGGTGGTCCCGGCCGTGCGCCTGAGCCACTCTTCTTCCGCGGAAACTCAGGCGACATCGTAGAGTACTGGCACACCAACCTCGTGCCAAATTACTACCTTGTCGACGACTTTCAAGTGCGGACGCCGACCGACATCCTGGGCCAGCACATTCACCTGGTGAAGTTTGACGTCACTTCGTCAGACGGCGCCGGCAACGGTTTCAACTACGAAGACGGCACGTTCAGCCCCGATGAAGTACGCGAGATACTGCACGCGATCACAACTGGCGGTTCATGGACTGCGTGTCCGGGCTGTCCGGCGACGACCTTGCAACCAAAAGCGCCACCGGCCGAGATCTGTGCCGGTCCAAACCCACCGCTACAGTGTTCGACCACCTGGATGGGCGCGCAGACTACCGTGCAGCGGTGGTACCTCGATCCCGTCGTCAACAGTCAGAACGTCGACCGGACGCTGCGAACCGTCTTCACGCACGATCACTTTGGTCCATCGACGCATCAGCAGGCGGGTCTGTACGCCGGACTTGTAGTCGAACCGAAGGATTCGTTGTGGCGAAGCGCCGAAGACGGCAGTGCGATGGGCGGTGGCACGATCAGTACGCCGCCGGTTCGTGCCGACGGTGGTCCAACGAGTTGGAAGGCCAACATCATCACGACCAACGCGCAAGACAGCTATCGCGAGTTCGTGCTCGAATTTCAGGATCTACAACTCGCATACGACGCCGCCTCGAGGAAGACCCCGGATCCAGCCAAGGACAAGGGCTGGCGCGATCCGACGCACGCAATCAATCCGACGGTGTTTCCGGAATTCAACCAGGTGCGGCCGCGGCTCGTCAGCACCGGCAACATCTCGCCGATCACCGGTACGCAGTCCGTAAACTACTACAACGAACCGCTGCCGTTCCGCGTCGGCGCGTCGCAGGATCTGTCGTACGCATACGACAACGCTTCGGCGAAGATCGCCAATCCTAACTTTGCCCCCGATCCGTTCACGCCGCTGATGCGTGCATATCAGAACGACAATGTTCAGGTCCGCACGCTCGTCGGCGCGCACGTGTTTGCGCATCAGTTCAACCTGATGGGCCCAACCTGGTTTGCCGAACCGTCCTGGCAGAACTCGGGTTATCGCAGTAACCAGCCGATGGGTCTGTCAGAACACTTTGAGCTCCTATTCAGAGTGCCATCGTCGTCCGCGCCGTTGGCAGTATCGAGTCCGGTGCGTAAGTGTCCGGACGGGATGTCGGGCGTAAACTGCGTGGACTATCTCTACAGTCCGAGCTTTGACGAAAACGGGTTGGCCCAGGGACTTTGGGGAATCTTCCGCAGTTACGACCCGACTGCCACGGCGACGAAATTGCAGCCGCTGCCGAACAATCCGATCGGCGCAGGTGCGGGTGTTTCGTACTCGACCTGTCCGGCTAATCTGCCGGCGTCACAACGACGCACGTTCAACGTCACAGCCGTGACTTCGCAGCGGGCGTTGTCGAACCAGGCACAGGCGCCGGGGCAGTTGGTCTTCAACGATCGTGGACCAGCGTCAGGTTTTATCAGCACGCTGAACGGCATCATGTACGTTCGTTCTGAGGACCTCAACGCGAATGGAACGCTGAAAGCCGGCGTACCAATCGAACCGTTGATCCTTCGCGCGAACGCGGGCGATTGCATCGAGGTCAACCTGACGAATGCAATCAACCCGAATTCGCGCATTTTCCAGAAGACCTTCAACTGGCCGTCGCCATACAACGGTAAGTTCAACTCGAAGGCCTCGAAGTTTGTCGGCTTGCACCCGCAACTGCTGAGTTACGACGCCTACACCAGCCAGGGCATGAACATCGGTTGGAACAGGCAGCTCGGCACCGATCAAGTGGTCGCTTTTGGCAAGACGATCAAGTACACGTGGTACGCCGGTAAGATCAATCGGGCCACCGACGGTACGTTGAATTACACGCCGGTGGAGTTTGGCGCGTTGAATCTGTTTGCCTCGGATCCGATGTTCCAGCACCCGAACGGGATGTTTGGTCAGATGATCGTCGAACCCGCGGACTCGACGTGGCAGTGCGGCGAAGCTGGAAACCTGCGATCGTGCGATCCGTCCGGTGGACCACCGCCGGCGTCTCGTGCGTCAGCGACAGTTACCGTCGGAAACACCAGCTTCCGCGAGTTCTCGGTGATGATCAGCGACGCGTTGATTACGTCGTCGACTTCCAGCGCGATCAACTATCGCACGGAACCGAAGAGTCAACGCTACCTGAACACAGCCAAAGATTTCTCATGTATGACGTCGAACTTGTTGGCCCGACCAGGCTCGAGTCCGTCCGTCTCGATCGGTGAACCGAAGACGCCGATCTTCACCGCCGCCATCGGTGACAAAGTGCGGTTCCGCATGACGCATCCGATGGGCACGGGCGACTCGCAGGTGTTCACGATTCACGGTCACCAGTGGCAACGCAATCCCTATCAGAACAATTCCACGATCATCGGCAACAACAATCTTTCGCAATGGCTTGGATCGCGTGATAACCACGGCTCGAGCGATCACTTCGATCTCGTGATCGACAAAGCCGGAGGCCAGTTCGGGAAGGCAGGCGATTATCTCTATACCGCCTATCTGCCCGATCAGGCTTTGCTTGGCGCTTGGGGGCTTTTCCGAGTTGGCAACGTGCCAAACCCGGCCCAGACAAACGCCGTTTGCGGTAGTCAACAGGGAACGGCGCCAGCGGCAGCGCCACGTGCGCCAGTTTTGAACCTGGACCAACGTTTCCGCCGCGCACCGCTTAACCCGAGCGGTCGACGGTAACCGCCGCGAGGTTACGCGCGACTAATTGATATCTCTCACCTAAGGAGGAAGTTATGGCCGGCAAGAGTAAAGCCAAAGGGGGCGGCCCAACAGGTGGCTCCCTGAAAGCCAAGGACAAACCCAAGCCTGACGGCAAGGGCGGCAAAGATGGCAAAGACGGAAAGGATGACCAGTACGGCTACGGCAAGTACGGCAAGAATGGTAAGGGCGGCCCGGAAGGCAAGGACAAAAAAGGCAAGCCTGACAAAAAGGACAAGAAGAGTAAGGGCAAGGACAAAGGTGATCAGTACTGGTCCGACACCGTCGCCATCATCCTCAAACGAGATTGCGCCGAAGCCCTGTACGCCGCGCTTGTTGTTGCACTAGGCACGTTGCCCACGCCGAAGAAGAAGAAAAAGAAGGACAAGAAGAAAGATAAGGGCAAAGATAAAGGTAAAGATAAAGGCAAGGACAAGGGCAAAGACAAAGGTAAAGATAAAGGCAAAGACAAAGGCAAGGACAAGGGCAAGAATCAGGGCAAGATTTAGCGAGCCCCGGGCGAAACAATCTTGATGAAATCCGTGTCATCTGGGTTCTCTGATGGAGGACACAGATTCACTATCGATCTCGTTGACGAATTCCTCGCTCATCGCACCTACCAACACGCGTTTTGTCTGAAGCTCTTCGAGCTGGGAAAGAACCCGTCAGTGTCGTGGGATGTTCGCCGGTTGGCGACCCTCATGGCCGAAAACCAGATCCTTCAGCTTCAGCCCGACAATCTCGTCGAGTTCGACGCGCTGTTTAGCGAGTTGCGTCTCAAGCGTCCGGGCTTGAACAACCCGCTCGCGTCTTCGGTGTTGAAAGAAGGTTACTCGACTACGAAGCTT
>DASTOZ010000114.1:0-8157 GCA_035762365.1 Pyrinomonadaceae bacterium
CTTCAACCAACTTCAGTAACTTGCGTTTGCTAAGCAAAGTATGCGTGAGGGCCAACCGGTCAAACTCGTATTGCCGCGAAGGAAATATGCCGAGCTGTTCGATGAACCAATTGTATAAAGGACGATTGTTGTCGAACTCCAAAGTACACATGGAGTGCGTTACGCGCTCGATAGAATCCGACTGCCCGTGCGCGTAGTCGTACATCGGATAAATACACCACTCATTCCCGGTACGATGGTGGTCCATATGCAGAATCCGGTACATGACCGGGTCACGGAAATTAAGATTTGGAGAGCTCATGTCGATCTTGGCGCGCAAGGTTCGCGAACCATCCGGGAACTCACCCTTTTTCATGCGGTCAAACAGATCGAGATTCTCTTCGACGGAGCGGTTGCGGTACGGGCTTTCTCTGCCAGGTTCGGTCAACGTGCCGCGATACTCGCGAATCTCGTCGGCGCTGAGATCGCACACGTAGGCTTTTTCGGCCTTAATTAACTGAATGGCCCATTCGTACAGTTGTTGAAAGTAATCCGAGGCGTAGTAGAGGCCGTCCCACTGGAAGCCCAGCCACTGCACGTCTTCCATGATGGCGTGAACGTACTCTGTCTCTTCTTTTGACGGATTAGTATCGTCGAAACGCAAATTGCACTTGCCGCCAAACTCCGCCGCCAATCCGAAATCGAGGCATATGGCTTTGGCATGGCCGATATGCAGGTAGCCGTTTGGTTCCGGAGGAAATCGTGTTTGTACCCGGCCCTCGTGTTTACCGCTCTTGATGTCTTGGATGATGATGTCGCGAATGAAATTCGACGGCGCTTCAGTGCTCATAGACGCATGATAGTTGATAATCGTTTAGGCGACAAAAACCCCCTTCTCGCTAGTTCACAACGGCGATTTGATACTGTGTGCAACACTTTCTCGCCTAAGCGTAGCCGAGCGGTGGCTTGACCAATCCCAAATAACGGTTCAAAAAAGCAAAGTCGAATCCATAATTATGGACTCTGACGGGTACGCTCTTCGTCCGGAATCACCTAAACATCAGGTGAGTTGGCTCGTAAACACAGCGGAACAAACCTTGCACAAGAAAATCGCGCCGCCGCTTTGGTAATACCTGAAAGAAATTGATCCTCAAATTGGTAAGAAATAGAGCTTGACATCAGGCGAGTGCTGACACAAAATGCGGCCACGAACGACGCATTACTTATTGCCCTTTTTTAGGACTCCAAAACCAAGTTTTAAGAGAAGCAGCTTTTGCAATTTTCCAGGCTGGCCGGTTTACAAGAAACCCACCACGTCACTGAATTGGTTAGACCAGAAGCGTTGGGCCAATGACTGTGGCGTGATTTGAGCCGCGGCCAAACCGGCTTTCGCTTCAGTTGAAACTCTTTCGGATTTGAAGTGTAGCGATGGCTGCACCTGAAATCGCCGATTAACAGTTAGCCGCCCGAAGTTTATTACAAAGAGGAGAGTGATATGAGATCGAGATTCCGAGCGTTCGCCCACATTAGTTGCGCGATCGTTTTTGTGTTTGTGGCATTGCTCATGCCCATGTCAGTCAGCTCTCAGGAATCGCGTGGAAAGATCAGCGGCCGTGTTACTGACCCGAATGGAGCAGCGGTTCCGGGTGCTACCGTCAAAATCACGGATCTGGCACGAGCAGGAACAACCACCGTAACAACGAACGATGCGGGCCTCTTCGACGCACCATACCTCCTGCCCGGAACTTATCAGGTGCTGGTGGAAACCACCGGATTCAAGAAAGCGGTGCTCGACAAAGTCTCAGTAGCAATCAATGAGACGAGCACCGTGACCATAACTCTCGATGTGGGCACGGTCCAGGAAACAGTCACGGTCACCTCCGACACGACGCAGCTCAATCAATCAGATCCAAATCTGGGCATGACGATCGATCGCAAGCGCGTTGACGAGCTGCCATCTATTCACGGCGATCCGTACGTGCTCATCAATCTGGCGCCAGGTGTTACATACACCGGGAGTACTCGTTTGGATCGACCTTTCGAGCCAACACACATCGCCAACTTCGCGATGGGTGGCGCACGTGGTATCCGCAGCGATCTGCTGATCGATGGCGCCCCGAGCACGGCGACTGCAAACGCCAACGAAGTGATCGCTTCTTACGTTCCCACCAGCGATGCGACACAGGAATTCAGAGTCCAAACTGCGACGTACGATGCTCAGTTTGGCAACACTGAAGGCGGCGTGACCAGCATCGTTACGAAGGGTGGCGCGAACGACTTTCACGGCACGGTTTATTACTGGCTCGAACCGGGAGGTTGGGCTGCCAACGACTTCTTCGGAAATGCTCAAGGCCAGGGTAGACCATACAGCTTCTCGAATCGTCCAGGGTTTAGCGTCGGTGGTCCAATAACGATTCCGAAGGTGTACAGCGGAAAGAACAAGAGCTTCTTCTTCTTCTCTTACGAGAGCATCGATGATTCTCGACCGCGCTTCGATGCAAACAACATCTGGGTACCGACGGAGGCGCTGAAGAACGGCGACTTCTCCGCCTACGCAAATGTAATCAAGATCTACGATCCTCTGACCGGCACATTCTCAGGCGGTAACGTTACTAACCGCACGCAGTTCCTCAACAACAAGATTCCCGCTGACCGAATCAGTCCGGTCGCTAAGGCGGTGATGTCTTACTGGGGGGCGCCAAAACACGGGGCCCAGGGTAATTTTCTGCTGAACAACAATATTCGAGACTCGACGCTTTCCGAGCTTCTCGATCCGCCTTACCGCAACTACACCATCCGCATTGACCAGAGCATCGGCGACAAAGACAAAGTGTTTGGTCGTTATAGCTGGTACAACCGGAAGAGCACCTACAACAACTACACCAATTCAATTTACGTAGGAGACCGGTTTGTCTTCCAGTCCAGACAGGCTGTTTTGGACGAGGTTCACACGTTCAACGCCAACACCGTGCTGAATCTCCGGTATGGGTTTAATCGTTTCATCCGCGCTCCAGATGCACCGGAAGGTCAATACGGAATGGATCTGACGACGCTCGGTTTTCCGGCCTCTTTCAACAATGCGATCGGCGAAGGCGTGCGACGCTTCCCGCGTTTCGATTTCAATTGCTCGGGAAACTGCACCGGCGCTCCGGTCGGCAACGGCCATACGAATGAGTTCCGGCCAGTCAGCAGCCACTTCGCAACCGCAGTGTTGAATTGGACAAAAGACAAGCACTCATTCCGCTTTGGCGGTGAGATGCGCATCTATCGTGAGGACGATAGCTTCAAGAGCAACAATCAGTCAGGTCACTTCATTTTCGATAACACCTTCACGCGCCAGGGCAGCGCAGCCAGCACTGACGTCGAGGGTTTGCAGGGCTTTGCATCGTTCCTGCTTGGGTATCCAACCACGATGCAGATTGTTCGTGCTTCAGATTATTCGGAGTACTCGAAGACCTGGGGATTCTTTGTACAGGATGACTTCAGACTCACGAACAAGCTGACACTCAATCTCGGTCTGCGTTGGGAATTTGAGCAGGCTTTAACGGAGCGCCAGAACAAGAGCGTCTCCGGTTTCGACTTTGCTTACACTCAACCGTTTGAAGCACAGGCCCAGGCGAATTTAACCGCGATACTGAGTAAGCTGCCTGCGAACGATCCACTCAAAGCAACCTTCGGACTAACCTCGATCAGCGCGAGAGGCGGTCTATTGTTTGCCGGTAAGGACACAGGCAGTGGACTCTACAGCACGCCGAAGGACGGCTTCCTGCCACGTGTGGGCTTTGCCTATGCACTCAACGAGAAGACCGTGATTCGCGGCGGCTTTGGTCTGTTCCAGGGTTTCCTGGGTGAGCGACGCGGCGACGTTATCCAACCGGGTTACACCCAAACCACGATTCAACCATTAACCACCGGTCCTAATGGCGCGCCATTGCCGGTTTTGATCACGAATCCATTCCCGAGCGGAATTACCGAGCCGAGTGGTAATGCGTTAGGACGACAGACAGCGTTGGGCCAAACCATCTCGTTCTTCAATCAGGATCCGAAGGTGGCAAAACAAGCCCGATGGTCTCTTGGCGTCCAGCGCGAGATTTGGGGCGGCTGGATGTTTGAAGCGGTGTACGTCGGCGACAAGGGCTACGACATCGAAATCACTCGGAACATCAACGCCTTACCCAACAAATACCTGAACCTCGATAACTCGCGCACTGCTGCTCAGAACGCCAACAATACGGCGCTCGGCGGCACAGTGGCGAATCCATTCTTCTGCAGCAACCCCAACGCGAGCGGAACGGGTTGCACGAGCGGCAGTGCTCTTTTCGTCGGCGCTGGTGCTACGACAACGCGACGACAGTTGCTGCGTCCCTTCCCGAACTTTGGTGACATCAACACGAGCGTCAACGAGGGCGAGAGCTGGTATCACTCAGGCCAATTGAGTTTGACCAAGAGATTCAGTGAGGGTTATGGACTTCAATTCGCCTACACCAAGTCGAGGTGGCTGGAAGCCACTGAGTTTTTGAATCCGGCTGACGAACACCCCGTGAAACAGAGGTCGCCGCAGGACACGCCGAATCGCTTTTCGATGAGTGGTTTCCTGGAATTGCCGTTCGGTCGCGGTAAGCGCATCTTTTCGGATGCGAACCGGTTCGCCAACATGATTGTGGGTGGTTGGCAGATTCAGGGAACTTATGTTTACCAAACAGGTTTCCCGTTGCGATTTGCAAACGACCTGTTCTATCTTGGCGGGGACCCCGGGCTGCCGAAGGATCAGCAAAGGATCGATCGCTGGTTCAATACCGCGGCGTTTGTTTCAGCCGTAGGCGGAACGCCGACCTGCGGCGCGTTTCCGGGAGGTTCGTCAAACTGCGCAACTCCCGTGGACCACTTGAGGACGTTCCCATTCTTCCTCGACGAAGTACGAATCGATCCAATCAATAACGTCGACCTCGGTCTGCGCAAGGACATTCACTTGCGCGAATCGATGAAGATTCAATTGCGGGTGGAGTTCATCAATGCATTCAACCATCCGCTGTTCCCGGCGCCAACCGTCAATGCCGGCTCGTCGGGCTTTGGCGCAATCGTGACGTCTAACCAATTAAACTACGCTCGCCGCGCGCAGTTGGCAGCCAAGTTTATTTTCTAAGGCAACACGTTCCTCGTACAAACCGATCGGGGCGGCCATTCTCGCTGGCCGCCCCTTGGTTTTTCCAACTACTCAAACTCCAAAACAGGAAAACCGCTGGGGACTGATTTTGGAATCTGTTTCTTCAGGACCTCAGGCGTTGCGCGTTTATCGAGCAGGCCGTTGCGCACGAAGTCTACCAACTGCTGAAACTCCTCGTCCGTCAGTTGAATTGGAGTAACGAGAATCGGATCGACTCGCGCGAGTACCGCTTCGATCCGACCCATTGGCGCCATCAAGTCCGTATCAACACCCGCTACGGCAGGGTTGTATTGTCGAGCAGAAGCAAAGACGTCCAGGTGATGTCGAATCGCATCTTCCAGGCGAGTAAAAGCACCGTTGTGGAAAAAGGCTGGTTGCAATGCGACGTTGCGCAGCGGCGACGTACGAAACTTATAGCGATCAATCGAGTTGCCGGTGATTTGCTCGAGTCCGAAGTCTTCATTCTGACCTGGTCCATCGAAAGGCACGTTTCCGACCGTGGGTGCAATCTGCGGAACGCCGATCACGTGCTGTGAAAAATCACTGAACATCTCGTTCGAGCTTCCGGAGACGTGGTGACATTCCACACAACGCGCCTTGCCGAAGAAGATCAGTGCCCCTTTCTTTTGCTCGTCGGTCAGCGCCGTCTTTTGTCCTCTTGCAAACTGATCGATCGGCGCGTCGGCAAAGACCAGTGAGAACTCGAATTCAGCAATCGCAGAGCCGAACATGTCGAAAGTAACTGGTCCACCAGCCCGGACCTCGGGAAAGATCTTCCCAAAGCGCTTGCGATACTCCGCTACGTTGTTTATGCGATTGAGGACTTCGTTGCGAATGTCGTGGTTATCGCCTGGAAAAGCAAAGCCTGCGACTTCGACGCGTTCTGTCGGCGGAATAAAAGCCTGAGCGACGAGCAGGTGCGGCTGATACGAAAGCGTCAGTCCTTCCGGTAACGGGAACTCGAAGCCGGCACTATTATTGAACGGGTCGTTCGAGAGAGATGCGAAGCGCGAGTTCCACATCAGGTTCGGATAAAACGCCGTGTTGACGACACTCGGCGTTCGACGTTGATTGCGTGGTCCAGCGCGATCGGGACCGACGATACCGTTGTTGTCGATCCCGATCGCGATTGATTGAGAGTCTCCGAAGCCATTCATCGGCGAGTGACAACCGGAGCAGTTGTTGTCGTTGTTCAACCCTCCAACGGTGTCGAAGAACAGTAGCCTGCCGAGATCCGTCAGTTGGTTATCGAGCTTCCGACCGAGTCGGTGTTCGAGAGTCGACTCGATTCGGCCCGTGAATCCATGTTGGGCGAGTACGACCGCCAACTGCTCGTCGAGCTGTTCCCCGAGCTGTTCATTGCGTGTCGCGCTGCTGACCGCGAACGTGCTCAACACTAACACTGAGATGACTACGATGAAGATTCTCATTGGTCCACCTTCGTTTATGCGAGATTCACTGTGCGCGAGGGTTGTGCTGTTCGAACATGCCGTTCGGGTTGTTCAGCCAAATCCATGCCGTCAATTCCCACAGCCCAACGCCTTCGCTGTCCTCTCGCCATGTATCCGCACTGCCGGGAAATCCTCCCGGAGCTACACCGGGAGACAGAGTCAACGGGACCACGTACTCCACGCCGACCAGGCGCCATCCATCGCCATCCCGAAGGTAAAGAAGGATCTCCGGTTGGGACGGATCGAACTGGCCGTCAAGCAACGACGGATTCAGCCAATGACAGCCCTCGCCTTCTTCGCAGAAGTTCAGATTGATATAGCCTTCTGCTTCTGCCTGCTCGACACGGTGGTATCGCGCCGTAGCCTGTCGCGCGCTCGCAAGGTCGGCCAGAACTTCGGGTGGGAGTTGTTCGCCGCTCACGTTTGTTGCGGGTGTCGCGAGAGCGGCGGCGGTGAGTATTAGAACGAGTATTGAACACAGTAGTGGTTTCATTGCGGTCTCCTTTTCAGTCTTGGTTCCTCCCAACAGGAGGACGTTCACCCTGTAAGCGAGAATCGCGAGAGAAGCGGCTCAGTCAATAAAATGTCACGAAGACGTTTTTAAACTTTGACATTTGTTTTCGTTGGTAGTAGACTCCGCGGTTCTCGCACTCTGAGTTTTTGGCTGCTCCCACAAGCCTGCGGGCGTGCCGTTTCCGTGGTTCTCAGCCGTCCTAATAACCATGCCGCGACCTGCGGCCTTCTCGCATAGGAGATCCTCCCAATGGATAGCATTCACCTACATCACCCAAGTTCCGTTAGCCGCACACTGACTCACTAATCCGAAAGTCGTCCGGTGATGCACGTCATAACCTCGCGAAGTAGAGAGCAAAAATGAAAGTCTGTCTGTTGGTAGTGACCCTCGCTTTGGCAGCGTGCGCACTATGCGCATGGCCACAGAACATCTACTCAGCGCGAAGGCCCAGCCCGTCGCCGACCCCAACTCCGACGGCGACTCCTTCACCGACGCCGACGCCGACTCCGACGGGAAGCCCGTCGCCGACTCCGTCACCGACGCCGAAAGGAAAGCCGAAGGCTTCTCCTTCCCCGACACCGACGCCGACGCCGACGCCGACGCCAACTCCTACACCAGTTCCGTCCCCAGCGCCGACGCCAACTCCAACCCCGACTCCAACGCCGGATCCAACTCCCACTCCAACGCCGGATCCAGCTCCGACTCCAACGCCGGATCCAACTCCGACTCCGACGCCGGATCCAACTCCAACTCCAACGCCGCAACCAGCTCCGACTCCGACGCCGGATCCAACTCCGACTCCGACGCCGGATCCAATCCCGACTCCCACGCCGGATCCAACGCCAACTCCCACGCCGGATCCAGCCCCGACTCCGACGCCGGAACCAATCCCGACTCCAACGCCGGATCCCGCCCCAACTCCGACGCCGGATCCAACTCCGACTCCAACACCTGATCCAACTCCGACTCCAACACCTGATCCAACTGCGACTCCAACACCGGATCCAACTGCGACCCCAACACCGGATCCAACTGCGACTCCGACGCCG
>DASTOZ010000115.1:0-3100 GCA_035762365.1 Pyrinomonadaceae bacterium
GCGCGCACATCTTCGAGCGCGAGTGTCTTCAGTTCTTCGCGAGCGCCTTCCCAATCCATCTGTTGCTGACGTGGATCGATGCCGCGCGACATCATGTCGCGCAAGACCGCTTCGAACCGTTGGTTCGTCTGTTTTTCGACCCAGCTTTGCGGCACTTCGAACTGGTGCGCTGCGACGAGTGTGCGGATTAGGTCCGCGCGTACGCGGTTCTCTGCGTCTGCTTTGGCGCGCGCTTCGAGATCTTCACGCACTTTCGCTTTCAATGTATCGACCGAGTCAAACTCTTCGCTCAAACTCCTGGCCCAATCGTCGTCGACTTCCGGAAGTTCGCGCCGCCGCACGGATGTGACGTCCATTTCGTATTCGATTTTCTTGCCGGCCAGTTGCGGTGTGCTGAAGTCGGCGGGGTACTCGACTGTGAACGTCTTCTTCTCGTCTGGCTTAACTCCGGTGAGGTTCTCGGTGAATTCCTTTTGCACGTTTGGCCCGCCGAGCACAACTTCGATGTCGTCTACTTTGATCTCTTCGGCATCAGGCTGATCGATCTCTTTGCCGCGCGCGTTGATCGTTACGGTGTCGCCTAATTCAGAAGCGCGATCTTCAACCGGTACCATCGCCGCGGACGCTTCGCGCAGGCTGTCGATTGTCTGGTTGACGTCGTCGTCGGTGATTGGACGCGTGCGTCGTGTAGCTTCGAGTCCTTTATACTCACCGAGATCGAACTGCGGGATGACTTCGACGGCGACTTTGACTGTTATCGGCTGTTCGCCGAGTCGATCGAGAGTTTCTTCGTTCTCGAAATGGACGTCAGGTTCGCTGATCGCGTCGAGCGAATGCTCCATGATCGCGTTGTTGACGGCGTCGGGTACCAACTCGCGAAGCACTTCGGTTCGGATCTCATTCTTGTACCGCGTCCGCACCACTGAGCGCGGCGCATGCCCTGGACGGAAGCCCGGGACCTTGGCGTTCTTGCTGAATTCGTCGCTGATCCGGTCATAGGTATCGCGCACCTGCGCCGGTTCGATTTCGATCTTGATCTCCTTGCGAGTCGGGGAGACGTCGGTGAGTTCGGTTTTCATGGTCGTATGCTACTGGCTCAAACTGTCGAGAACTTCTTCTGAATGCAAAAGACTGTACCACGTACCTCGACATTCCGCGTAATGGAGACCAAACCGTTTGTGCGCAGGTTGCAAGAAGAAAGTGATCGGCGTCATTTGCGACGCCGATCATCGTCATGAAGTGGACTGCCCGCGGGCACTGTCGCTGTGATGGTGCGAAAGGGGGGACTCGAACCCCCACACCTTTCGGTACCAGATCCTAAGTCTGGCGCGTCTGCCAATTCCGCCACTTTCGCACGGTCAAAAACTTTAAAGACTCTAATTCCGTGAGGCTCACAGAGTCTAGTGCGTCTCTTTTGCTGTCGCAAGTGAGGTTGTCTTGATCCGTGATGTGGGAGCACAGGTCATATAAGCGTCTTAACAGCGCGTAGAGGATTGCGATTACCAGGGCCACGACCATCAAAAACAAGATCACAAAGAAGACAATTGCTTCTGGAGCCCCGCCATGCAGCATTGAATACACGCCGCGGATCATACTCTCCGCTTTAATCAGTTGTCAGCGAACGCGGTAGTCGACTTTGGGTTTGCCGAGGAAGTCTTTGCCGGTGTGTTTGACGATGAGGCCGAGTTGTTCGAGTTCGAAGTAGGCGCGTTGGATCTCGCCTTTGTCGACGGAGAGTTTTTGCGCGAGTGCGGCGGGTGAGGGAAGAGACTCGCCGGAGCGGACTGTCTGGTCAGAGATCTGCGCTTCGACCTGTTGTTTCACCTGAACATAAATAGGACCGTGGGAGAGATCTCTTAACTCGATGTCCATGGCTTTAGAGTGTGCGCGTCACTTTCGATAACGAGCGTGGCGCGTCCGGATCTAAACCTTTGGCCTCCGCCAGCAGCGCGGCGAAGAGTTGTCCCGGCACGATGTACGGGATCGGCGCGAGAAACTCGTCGATCTCTCGCGGCATGATAATCGAACGAGTACAGATCGACGCAGCCTCAAGGTCGCTCGTGATCGCCAAAGTATCCGCTTTCAACTCACGCAGTCGCTCGATCAAATTCTTCACTCCCGGCAACATCACACCCGGCGGCGCAAACAATATCACCGGGAAGTGACGTTCGACCATCGCCAATGGACCATGCAAAAAGTCCGCTGACGAAAAACGCTCGGCGACAACGTAGCACGTCTCCATCAACTTCAACGCCAACTCGTAGGCATTCGCATACGCCAGTCCCCGCCCGACGACGACGCAGTTTTCCATGAAGACATAACGTTGGACCAGTTCGAGTATGGCGGGTTTCTGTTCGAGCGCGCGAGCAACGAACTCCGGAATAGCCTCAAACGAAAACCTCGCCTGTCCAGCGGACGACGACAGCTCCGCCGCCAACATATAAAAGAGGAGCATCTGTCCGGTGAACGTCTTCGTCGCCGCCACCGAACGTTCGCGTCCACCATGCGTCAACAACGCTTCGTCAACCAGACGAGTCATCGTCGAGTTCGGCTCGTTGGTGATCCCGACCGTGTAAGCGCCGCCCTGACGCGCGTTCTCCAGCACGCGGTTTATGTCTTCACCTTCACCCGACTGCGATACACCCACCACCAGCGCATGGTCCAACTTCAGTCGCGCGCCGTAGATCGTATGGACCGACGGCGCAGACAACGAAACAGGAATGCCGGTGGTGATTTCGAGTAGGTATCGGCCGAAGAGTGCCGCGTTATCTGAACTGCCGCGCGCCACCAGGACTATGAGATCGATATCGCGCGACTTTAAGGTGTTTGCGAGCTTCGTGATCTTGCCGCGTTCGACGGCGATCGTGCGTTCGAGTGCGCCGGGTTGCTCGGCGATCTCCGCAAGCATTAGTGACATCGGGCCCAATGTAACACACCAGGCTTTATCACACGATGCGACAATTACGGACAGCGAACCTCAAGCCGCGCTGTGTTCGAGTTGATTCGGACTGTTGGCTTCCGTTTTTCGACGCCTTCGCAAAATGGCTGCTGAGATGAGCGTCATTGGAATCCCTACCGGCAGCGGCTCGATGAAAGTGAA
>DASTOZ010000116.1:0-3635 GCA_035762365.1 Pyrinomonadaceae bacterium
ATCTGTCCCGCTACATTTCGCAAAGCGTTTTTGCGTGAGGACAATGGAGAAGAACGGATTTATTAATCCGTGTTTCCGCTGGACTCACGCGGGCGTGACCTGTTTCAGAAAACTCGTGCCGGCCGTCAGCTTCAGGTTGAAGTTTGCGGCGATGGTTTGCCCGATGTCGGCGAGGGATTCGCGCGTGCCGAGGTCCAGGCCGGAGCGTGCCGCGCGGCCGTAGACCAGCAGCGGCGAGTATTCGCGCGTGTGGTCCGTGCCGGGGAACGTCGGGTCGTTGCCATGATCTGAGGTGATGATCATCAGATCGTCATCGCGCATGGCGGCCTCGATCTCGGGCAGGCGGCGATCGAAGTGTTCGAGCGCGCGGGCGTAGCCTTCGGTGTCGCGGCGGTGACCGTAGAGCATGTCGAAATCGACGAGGTTTGAGAAGATCAGTCCGCGGGAATCTTCTTTCAAGGCCTTGATGGTTTGATCGATCGACTGTTCGTTGTTCTTGGCCGTGAGATCTTTCGTTACGCCAACCGAATCGTAGATCGACGCGATTTTTCCGATACACACGACGTCGAGACCTTCATCGGCGAGCGCGGCCAGCAGGTTCTCACGCGGCGGCGGGACGGCGTAATCGTGCCGGTTTTCGGTGCGATAGAAGGCGCCCGGTTGGCCCAGGAAAGGACGCGCAATCACTCGACCGACTTTGTGTTCGCCTTCGAGTATCCCGCGCGCGATCTCGCAAATCTCGTAAAGACGATCGAGCGGGATCACCTCTTCATGCGCCGCGATCTGAAACACCGAATCGGCAGAGGTGTAGACGATCGGCTTGCGCGTTTTCACGTGCTCCTCGCCGAGTTCCTTGATGATCTCCGTTCCGGAAGCGGGGACGTTTCCCAGAATGCCGGGAATGTCGGTCTCCCGCACAAACCGATCGATTACGGTCGCGGGGAATCCGTTCGGATACGTCGGGAACGCCTGTTTCAGAATGATCCCGGCGATCTCCCAGTGACCCGTCGTCGTGTCTTTGCCGTTCGAGCGCAAGGCGCAACGGCCATACGAGCCCGCGGGTTTGTCGAGCGGCGGCAGATCGCGAAGTGGGCGAATGTTGCCAAGGCCGTAGCGTTGAAGGTTCGGAAGCTGGACCGTGCGCGATTCAAGAATGTGGCCGAACGTGTCAGATCCGGCGTCGCCCCACTCGGGAGCGTCAGGCATCGCGCCGATCCCGGCCCCGTCGAGAACGATTAGTACGACTCGGTGGAACGGAGATGACGAATTAGGCATGTGTGTCTTGGTCTTTGATCTTTGGTCTTTGGTCTTTGTGCTTTGTAAGACCTAAGGCCAAAGACCCAAGACCTCTTTACTGCTGGTCTTTGATCTTTGGTCTTGGGCCTTTGTGCTTTGAAAGACCTAAGGCCAAAGACCCAAGACCTCTTTACTGCTGGTCTTTGATCTTTGGTCTTGGGCCTTTGTGCTTTGTAAGACCTAAGGCCAAAGACCCAAAACCTCTTTATTGCTTCGGCGCGTAATAACCGTCGCGAGCGCGAATGTCAGTCTTGTCTTTAAGCCCGCGCACTTCCAACTTGATGGCGCGATACTTTCCATCGCGCGCTTTGTTCGTCGGATAGTAGCCGAGACTGTAGAAGGTGCCGATGTCAGCCGCAACACGGGCGAATGCCGCTCGCGCATCCGACAGGTTCGCTGCGACAAAACTGCGACCGCCGGAAACTTTCGCCAGGTCGTTCATCTCGCGTCGCGCGAGGCTGTAGAGCCCGCGGCTGATCGACATCCGCTCAAACGGTCCCATCTGGCAAAAACTGTTGAAGGTTTCTGCCTTGGATCCCGGGAAAAACATTCGCCGGTAACGCTCGATCTGTCGCTGCGACAGCGAAAGCTGCCCATCGTCCTGACAGTCTTTCATCAGACGATCTTCGACGAAGTCCTCGGTGTTTACCTGGATGAAATAACAGGCGATCCCGGCTCGAGCGAGTTTCATCTTCGCGCTGCCGAAGTCGGAGTTGCTGGCCGAGTCGACGCCATCAGTCAACGCAACGACGGCGCGGCGTCCGCGAACTTCATCGCGCGGCGGATCGTGAAAGATGCTGTCGGCAACGCGTTCGAGCGCGTCGTAGTACGGCGTTCCGTTACTGGCGCCGATGTTTTCGATCGCGCTGCGTAAAGCGTCGCGATCGCTTGTAAGCTGCGTTAGCACTTCGACAGTCGCAACTGGTTCGGCGCCTGTTTGCGCCGTATTGAAAGCGACAATGCCGACGCGGTCGCCCGGACGCAGTGCCTGGATGAAACTGTTTGCGGCGGAACGAATCAACGCGACGTCCTCTCGCGTCGATCCTGAGGTGTCGAGCAGTAGCGCGATTTCGAAAGGGGTTTCTGAGGTGCCGAAGTTGGCGATTGTCTGCACCTGGCCGTCTTCGATGATGCGAAAGTTCTCGGGCTTAAGACCAGAAACCGGGCGTCCGGCACTGTCGGTCACCACTGCCGGAACCGAGACGAGTTGCGTTTCGACGCGAACGACGTCGCCCTCGTCAACTTCGTCGCCGGGTGCTGGTGTATCCGGTTTCTTCAGCTTCCATTCCGGTGGTGGCTCGTCGATGCCGTTGACGCGTCGCGGGCGCTGCTTTTGTTGTTGATTCTGGATCTGTTGGGCCTGCGGATGGTTGATGGCGAACCAGCAGGCGACGATCAGAGCGAGAGAGGTCAAAAGAATGACCCGCCTGAGCAAACCACAACGACGTTTCATAAACCTTGACATGACAATTCCGGATGGGCTCTCGTGGGGAGAATATAAACCGTGTCGGTGGGGAGTGTAAAACACGGATCCGAGTAATAACGTCAGCTTGACAGGCATCGGTGCTTCTCTTAGCATGACGACTCGCTTGCTGCGTGCGAACAGGATTCGCGACAGGGCGATCCTGATTTAAAGGCACGTACGTCAATGGTAGACGGCTTCCCTTACAAGGAAGAGGTTGGGGGTTCGAATCCCTCCGTGCCTACCAAGTCTTGAGTTTTGCGGAGTCGTAGTTCAGTTGGTTAGAACGCCGGCCTGTCACGTCGGAGGTCGCGGGTTCGAGTCCCGTCGGCTCCGCCACTAACCTCTAAAATTAGAACTCACTAAAGAGACTTGCCTCCTGGCAAAGACGCGGCGCGCCCGCTCGCTCTAATAACGATTTCAGCAAACTTCCGTCCCTGAGTTTGATACCTGTATTCCTAGTATCGCTTTAGTGGTCAATCGAGTTAGGTTTGCTAGTTATAGCTGCTGAGACAGTTGACAAGCCGAACTCGTGCGGGTAGATTGCACCGCGACTACTCATACTCGTAACGTGTGACTCACACCTCCCACGCCTCGCGTCACGAATAGCATCGTATGTCGAAAAGCTTCCACGCAAGCCATCAATAAGTGTCAAAGCTTTTCGTTGTTTCTCAACTCACCTCTGTTCGTTGCCGAGCAGAAGATGTGCTGAACCTGAACAAACGCATCTTAGATCGACTCCGAACGAGGACTTCACAAGGAGAAAGAAGATGCGAAGATCTTTTTACGCAGCGATCAGTTTCTTCCCAGGACAATACCTTAAGAAAAATCGAAAGTTACATGGCGCTCTCGTAGCGTTGCTGGCAGTAGCAGTGTT
>DASTOZ010000117.1:0-5732 GCA_035762365.1 Pyrinomonadaceae bacterium
CGCGTCTTCCGCTTCGACGCGAAGGTCGAGGTCCTGCAACTCGAGCTTCGACGGCCGTGAATACTTTAGAAAGTCGCTGATGTGACGATTGATGCGCGCGACTTCCGTCTTTAGTTGAGCAGTGAGCTGAACAAAGGTCGCTTTCTTCGCCGGATCGGTCGGCGAGAACGACGAACGAAGATGATCGAGCGTGAGATTGATGTAATTCAGTGGGTTGCGAATGTCGTGCGCGATCGCGGCGGCGAGGCGTCCGACTACAGCGCCCTTCTCGGCTTGATGTAACTGCCATTCGAGTTCGCGCGCGCGACCGAGTTTCGCAGTCATCTCGTTGAACGCGGTGGCGAGTGTGCCCATCTCGTCACGACGATCGGTTTCCACCTGCACATCGAAGTTGCCGCCCGCGACGTTGCGCGCTGCGATCGCGAGATCTCTAATAGGGCGCGTAAAGCGCCAAACGAAGAATCCCGTAACGAGCGTCGTGACAAACAGCACACCGAGTGTCAACAACGCCGAGCGCGACGTTTGCCGTTCGAAAACGTTCGTCAGCACGTTTGCGGAGTCGAGTACGACGATGATGAAGCGTCGTCCCTGATCCGTCTCTACCGGGAAAAAGAACGCGCCGGCTTCGCCGAAATCCGGAGTGGTTGAAGGTGGAATCCACGACGGCAGTGGTTGTTCATTGTCACTGGTGGATGGAACCACACTACGCAGGGGCAGCAGTTGAATGTCCTTGAACTGAACGTAACGCGGCGAGTTGTCTGCGTTCTTGCCCGGATTGTATTCAGGGTTAAGACTGTCCCAGATGTTTCCTGCGTCATCGACGACAAGGATGTTTCTAACCCGCACTCGTTTGTTGTTCAGCAACGGCTCGTGCATCTGGCCGACGATGTCAACGAGATACTTCTCGCTCTGAAGACTCTTCAGGCCGAGTCCGATGCCGGTCATGATCGCCTGTTCCTGCTCGATGATCATCCGGGCGTTTGCTTTGACTGCGCGCAGGTTGAAGTAGTACTGAATGCCGAGCGTGAGCCCGAGCATGAGAGCGAGCAGCAGGAGCAGCCGGGCGCGAAAACTTTCTACCAGAGCAGGAAATCTCATCGCGAACTAAGAGGAACGGAACTGCGTTAGTGGTTGTCGATACGTCGGAAACTGGACTGACAGGCAACCTTGGTCCGGTTAACGTGCGTCTGGGTTCCTGTGAAATATGTATAATCGATTACTTTTTTATTGCCCACAACTTCCGTGCGATGTTATATTTGCGACGGCCTCAAATCAATGTCCCCAGGGGCCGTCGTTAGGGAAACTCTTCCCACCCTCAATGTTGCAGTAGCTTGACTGACGAGAAGCGGCAGGAAAAGAGGTGTTTTTGGGAAAGCTCAGAACTGCAATTAAAGAAGCATTTGGAAGGGTTGTCGTCGCCGGCAGCCGGAATATCGACCCGATTTACCGTCTTTCGTAAGTAATCCCTAAAGAGAAAGGTGTTTAGGCCTGATGACTTTGCATTTCCATTCCCCTAAACGAACCCGGCTCGTTTTTCTTGCAATTATCCTCTGTTCACTTGTTTTTTCCGGAATAGTTTACGGGAAGAAGAAACCTTCTTCGGGACGCAGCGCCCGTTCAGCCAAAAGTAAAAAATCGACCGCCCGGAACCGGGCCTCCAGCCGCTCTTCACGACGAGGCGGCAGACAGGTCGCGAGGAATTCGCGACGTGGCCGAGGCAGTCGTGTTTCCGCGCGTGAGATTCGTCGTCAGCAAGCGCTCGTCGCTCGCGACCAGTCGAATTCTTTAAGAGCGATGCAACGTCGTCTCGGTCGTCCGCTCACGAAACGCGAGCGTGCTGCTGAGTTGCGTCGTGTTGCTTCGCGTCATCGACGGGGGTTGCTCGAAGCGCGACGTCGCGCGGAAGCTGCTCGGCGAGCCGCCATCGCACGTCAACGAGCGATCGACAACGCGTTGCGTAACGAAGTGCAGGCGATGATCGCAAGAGACGACCTTACCGGTGAAGATCCGGAAGTGCGTCGTATCGCCGTGAACGCGTTGGGCAATCATGCCGGCACAGTGGTCGTAATGGATCCGATGACGGGTCGTGTTTACTCCGTAGTTAATCAGGAGTGGGCACTGCGTCGCGGATTCAAACCATGCTCGACGATCAAGTTGGTCACCGGTGTTGCCGGACTTTCTGAAAACGCGATTCCGATGGTCGACACCGTTGGCGACGGTTACAGAATCGATTTAACTTCAGCCCTGGCCCACTCTGACAATCCCTTCTTCCAACAAGTCGGCACTAAGATCGGTTCGGAAAAGATGGTCAGCTACGCTCGTCAGCTTGGGCTTGGCGAGAAGACCGGTCTTAACGTTCCGTTCGAGTTTCCGGGCAGGCTGCCTGAAATTAAATCGGGAAACATCGAGAGACGCATGTTCTCGCACGCCGACGGTTTTGAAGTAACACCGTTGCAATTAGGCACTTTGGTGTCGGCGATGGCGAATGGCGGCCGTCTGCTTCAACCGCAGATCCCGCACTCGCCGAAAGAAGCCGCGAAGATGAGCCCCAAGGTGCGTCGCCAGTTGGACATCACGAGTGACGTTTGGCACCGCATGGTTCCGGGAATGGTCGGCGCCGTGAACTATGGCTCGGGCCGCAAGGCTTACGATCCGACGCAGACCGTAGCTGGAAAGACCGGAACCTGTATCGGTGATGGTGGCTGGGTGGGTTTGTTCACTTCGTACGCTCCGCTCGCGAATCCGCGGCTCGCCGTCGTCGTTATCGCGCAGGGGACTGATGGACGTCGTCATTTCCCCGCAGCCGTCGCTGGCGAGATTTATCGTGGCTTGAATCACCGCTTCGGCACTGCCATTAATCTCCAGGTCGCTTCCACACTCGACGACGAGGAAAAGGAAGTCGCCGACGCTGAGGAAGCAGCCGAACAGACCGCCGACTCGATGGCGGCTGAAACACCGGAAACGAGTTCAGCCGTGCCGAATGTGACCCCGTCGTCAACAACCGCACCGGGCGCCAAGCCCGCGGCGAAGACCGATACGCCCGAACTGCGTAGCCCGGTCAAGCGAGTGCTCATGCCTCTGGAGAAGAAGCCCGAAACGCAAAAGAGCACGCAACCGGTAAAAACGCCAGGCGCAACCGCTCCCGCAGAGCAACAGCGCCCGCGGCGTATTCAGCCTTGATGGTCAATCAATTAGCTCCTGTATAGTTCGATTAGCTTGCGCCGGAACGTCAACCCTCCGGCGCAAATTTTTTTTAAGGTTTTTCTATACTAAGCACTCATATCCTTGACACACTTAGCAGGTTGCAGGCATATTGCGGGCGTTCTAAACCAGGGTTTCTAAAACATAAGAGAACTGCATTCCCCTCGGGTGCAAGAATCGGCAACCGGTTTCTCTATCGCTCGCATCCTAAAGTCCCTATGCGGCGTTCGAAGAACTGGAGCCCTCTGCGCGACTGTTGGAAAGATTTTTGGAGGTTTCGACTACTAATGAAAAAGATAATGATGCTTTTAACAATGGGGGCGACAGTCGCATTGCTCGCTCTACCGGTTGCAGCGAAAAACGTTGTGACTGCGATCGCGGCGCAGGATGCCTGTGCACCGGAAGCCCGCGACGTCTTGTACAAGACTTTTACTGATAATCGCACCAGCGATCAGGCAAAGGCCTACGACGCTGCCAAGAAGTATTTGGCTTGCCCGGTTGCTACACCGACCGAAGCACAGACCAAGATCATCGAGTATTTGACCCGCTGGGTCGGCCTTTATGAAAAGGCCAAACGCAAACAGATCTTCACTGAGAAACTCTATAACGAGAAGAACTACCCGGAAGCCTTCAAGCTCGGAGGCGAGATCCTCAAGGACGAACCCGACAACACGAAAGTCTTGTTGGACCTGGGTGCGAACGGTTACCTCGTCGCCAGTCTGAACAACGCGCAACTGACGGCCGAAGCAGTCGAGTACGCCCGCAAAGCCATTCAGGCACTCGAAAGTGGGAAGACCGTCGAAGACTGGACCGGACTGCAAAACAAGGACGTGGCACTTGCTTACGCCAACTACACTGTCGGCTCGCTGACCATCGAGAAAGATCCGGCGGGAGCTTTGAAGTACTTGATCAAGGCCGCGCAGTTCGAGACGCCGCTCAAGAAGTCGCCTGTCACTTACGCCTTGATCGCCGGAGCGTATGAAACCGGGCCATACGCGAAGCAGTCGCAGGAATACAAAGACAAATACTCCGGCAAGGATGAAACTCCCGAAAGCAAGTTAGCGCTGGCAAACATTCATCAGATCGTCGATCGCATGATCGATGGTTATGCTCGCGCCGTCGCTCTCGCGGGAACCAATCCGCAGATGAACGCTCAGAAAACTGCCTGGAACGACAGCCTCAAGCAGTGGTTCAAGTTCCGGAATCCAAACGACCCGGAAACTGGCGTGGACGCAGTCGTAGCCGGCATCCTGGCGAAACCGCTGCCGCCCGAACCGACTCCACTCGTTTCATTGCCGCCAACTCCGGCCGCAACAACGACCGGAACTTCAGGAACCACGACGCCAGCCACGGCTACTCCGGGACCGGCAAACGGCACTGGTAACGGAGCTGCGAAACCAGCGACACCAGCCGCCAGCCCCGCCGCGACGCCGGCTGCACCCAATAGCAAACCGGCGGCAACCAACCCGGTTACTCCGAAGAAACCGCGCCGGTAACGTCGTCAACGTCTTCTTCTTCTCAACGCCGGAAGCTCGTCAGTTAAGACAAGCTTCCGGCGTTTGGTATAATCCGGCACGCTTTGAAACACCCCGAAACGATCCCTGACCTCGACCTCCTCGAAACGGTTCTGGATTACAGCTTCAAAGATCGAGCGTTGCTGGAACGCGCGATCACACATCGCTCGTGGGCCCACGAACGGGTTGCGCCGGGCGACGAGCTCGAGGCGCGCAAGCTGCACAACGAGTCGCTTGAGTTCCTCGGCGATTCAGTGCTCGGGCTTGTCGTGGCTAATTATCTGTGCCGGTCGTATCCCGGCGGTACGGAAGGTGAGTTATCGCGGATGAAGCACCGTTTAGTCAGTGCGCCGACGTTGGCGAAGGCGTCGCAAGGCCTGACGTTGGGCGAGTTTCTTCGCTTCGGACGCGGAGAAGAGAAGAGCGGGGGACGACAGAAGAACGCGCTGCTCGCCGACGTGTTCGAAGCAATCACTGGAGCGATTTTTCAGGACGGCGGACTGGAAGCGGCGACTCGTTTCGTCTGTCATGCTTTGAGAGCCGAGCTGGCGGCCGCCGACCCACTCACGGCGGCGAAAGCCGATTATAAAACGATGTTGCAGGAGAAGCTCCAGGCTGAACGCCGTCCTGCTCCGCGTTACACAGTGATTGAAACGCTGGGCCCGCCGCATCAACGCATTTTTCACGTCGAGGTCTCGTGGGACAGCGGCAGTATTCAAGGTGAGGGTCACTCGATTAAATCCGCCGAAGCCGCGGCGGCGCGGGCCGCGCTTGAAGGCATGAAGGCCCAGGAAGCGAAAGCGCAGGAGCCGGATTCTTAAAAACCCTTGTTACGCTATTCTCGTAAGCAACTTGACCGTTGCCAGCAACGTCTCTAGGATGGATTTTCAATGGCCACTAACCCAACTACTGACAAGGTAAAGACCGGCGACTCGGAAACTACAACCGAAGCCAAACCTTTTTCATTCGCGCGGATCTTCAATCGCAACGGTCACGAGAAAAAGGACGTGCCACCCG
>DASTOZ010000118.1:0-7677 GCA_035762365.1 Pyrinomonadaceae bacterium
TCGGGGAAATCCGCGACGAGGAAACCGCGCAGATCGCGATCAACTCGGCGCTCACCGGTCACCTTGTGTTTACGACCGTTCACGCGAACAACGTGATCGACGTGATCGGACGCTTTCTGAACATGGGCGTCGAGCCGTACAACTTCGTATCGTCGCTCAACTGCGTGCTCGCGCAACGACTGATTCGCATGCTGTGTCAGTACTGCAAGCGGCCATATCATCCGAACGATCTCGAGTTGGCGGAATCAGGTCTGCGGCCGGAGGAACATCGCGGGCGGACCTTTTACATGAATGTCGGCTGCGATGCCTGTAATCACACCGGTTATCGCGGTCGTACTGCGATTCACGAACTGTTGGACTTGTCTGATAACATCCGCGAAATGATTGTCGAGCGACGGCCTGGTTCAGAGGTGCGTCGAGCGGCCGAGGCCGAGGGTTTGACGAGCTTGAGAGAGTCGGCCCTGCAGAAGGTTTTCAGCGGTATTTCGACCTTGCACGAGATCAACCGCGTCACGTTCGTCGAAGAATTGAACGGAGTAAAATAACGACCTCGGAGCTCGCCCTCCGGGAATACTCAGACCCCCGACCTGGTAGTAAAAGTAATAGGCTAAAGGGAACCAAATTTTAGGGTTCGCGTGTAAGGAAATTGGCATCGCGGATCTTGCAATCTTAGGCGTTGCGGGCGCATTATTAGGGTCGCCAATTTAGGGTCGCTAAACATTCCCACTCCCGGACGAAAATTGTCATGAGAAACAACACTAGAACTCGAGCGCTAATCTCCTTCTTACTGGCCGTTTGCCTGCTTTCGCTGCCGCTTACGGCGTTCGCGAAGAAGGGCGAAAAGAACTTCAAACGAGGCATGCAATACGAGCTCTCTCAGCAGTGGGACAAAGCGGCCCAGGAGTTCACGCTGGCGGTGGCTGCCGACCCGTCGAATATGGAGTATCAACTCCACTTCCGGCGCGCGAGTTTCAATGCCTCGCAAACGTACATGCAGCAGGGCCGATCGTTGGCTGAGCGCGGCGACTTCGTCGGGGCGTACAACGCGTTTCGCCAGGCTTACGGCTACGATCCCGTGAACGAGCTCGCTGTGTCTGAGATGGAGCGCATGCTTCGTTTGCAAGCCGTTAAAGAAGGCAGGACTCCGGCGAGTGGAAACGGCAACGGGACTGGCAATGGTGGCGCGAAGAACGGTGAACCGGAAGGCGGCAGTGCTGCGAGTGGTCAGGGACAAGACTTCGTGCCGCGCGAACAGCAGCTGCGAATCATCAACTACAACGGCGATCTCAAGACACTCATTCGCAGTCTTGCCGATCAACTGAGTCTCAATGTTATCTTCGACCGGCAGTCGTTTACGCAATCGCGTCCCATCGACATCAACCTGAAAGACGTGACGACAGCACAGGCGCTCGACTACGTCTTCCTCCAGGAAGGACTCTTCTTCCAGAAACTCAGCCGCCGAACGATCCTCGTCGCGGATCAGGCACGCCGTCCACAGTATCAACAGCTCGTGCTGCGCACGTTCTTCCTGTCGAACATGAAACCGAACGATGCGCGCACGCTGGTCCAACAAGCCATTCCGCCGTCAGTAGGACGCCCACAGACGATCGTGGTGCCTGACGAAGCGACGAACAGTTTGACGGTGCGCGACACGGCTGAGAACGTTCGACTCATCGGCGACCTGCTCCAGAGTATCGACAAGGACCGCGCCGAAGTGGTCATGGACGTGAACATCTACGAAGTGTCGAAGAACGATCTGCTCGCCTTCGGTAATCAGATCAACGCGACACTCGAAAACGGCCTTGGCGGATCGCCGGGCTTCTCGCTGTTGACCGACAACGGCGTGCTCAGTTCCGCCGCCCGCGGTGTTAGTTTGGCCGGTCAGGTCAGCGGCGTTCCCACCGCGTTGGCTGCGGCGCTGGTGATTCCGCCTTCGGTGCTGCGCGCCTTCCAAAGTAAAGACAACACGAAGCTGATCGCGTCGACTCAGGTCCACGCTTTCAACGGTGAAGAATCGACGGCGCGCATCGGACAACGTGTTCCGGTGCAGACCGCGCAGGCTTATCCGTTCGGCGTCCAAACGGGCACACCGGCAACGGGCGTTGGCGGCATTGGCAATCCATTCCCGACTGGCGGTTTCCCGGTTATCAACTACGAACCGACCGGTCTGACGTTGAAGTTCACGCCGCAAGTGTTTCCGAACCTCGACGTGCAAGTGAAGATGAACATCGAGCAGAAGGACGTGCTCGGCGCCAGCACCCTGACGCCGACGTTTACTGAACGCACCATGACGGGCACGGCCCGTGTTCAGAACAATCGGACCATGATGCTGGCGAGCATTTCGACGGACGTCGAGACCCGTGGCCGCAGAGGCATCGCGTTCATCAGTGGGCTTCCGCTGATCGGTCGCTTGTTTACTGCGCCGACCCGCGACATTCGCCAGGTCGACATCGTGATCAGCGTCACGCCGCGTGTACTGCGTGCGCCGAATGTGACGCCGCGTGACGAAGAGATGCGTCCCAGCGGAACGTTGCAGTCGCCGACGACGGGTTTGCTCGCAGACATGATGCGCGAAACGGAACGTGAAGAGCACATCGCCGACGTGATCCGCAACGCGCAACGCGAGGAGCAGATCGCCGCGGCACGTAAGCTTCCAACACACGCCAACATTCAACTTCCGGATGCGCCGGTGGAAGTGGCGAAAGCCGTCGAGCCGACGCTGAATGCGCCGAGGCCGATTGGCAACAACAACGCTGCACCCACAACAACTCAACCGACAACTACTCAACCGACAACTACCAACACTGCGGCGCCCGCAACGGTGACAGCGCCTGCTGCGGCAACACCAACGCAGACGCAAGCGCAGGCGCAACCCGCACCGATGCAACCGCAGTCTCCACCGGTGCAGGCGCAGAACAACAAGCCGGCGGCGACGATGGAAGAATTGCCATCGTTCGTACCGGCCCCGAAGTCGCTTGTGAGTGAGAAAGCAGCATCGGATCTCGCCGCTGTGAATCCAAGTGCGGCTGGCGCGCAGAACGCTGTGCTTACCTCCGCGCCCAAGGCGACCGAGACTTCACTCGACGCGAAGTTGAACTCAAAACGCGTTGCGCAACTCAGTTTCCTGCCGACCAGCGACGTGTTGAAAGTCGGCGACAAGCGCCGCTACGCGGTCCAGTTGAACTCGGAGATCTCACTGAGTCTTGCCTTGCTGGCGTTACGGTTTGATCCGAAGGTAGTGAAGATCAATTCGGTGACTGCCGGCACATTGATCGGCACGCCCACTGACGCAGCGCCAATCTTTACGCCGTCCATTGACGCGAGCGGCGTGTGCCTGATCTCCATCTCCTCTCTCAACGGGAAGATATCGTTCGGAGGATCGGGACCGCTGCTCTTTATTGACATCGAAGCGATCGGAGCGGGCGATGGATCGCTCGTCTTCGACAAGGAGCGGTTGCACCTGGTCGCGACCGACGCCAAAGACGTGGTGTCGGAGATCCTCCAGGGAAGCGCAACTGTGAAGCAATAAATGTTGAACGGGAACAGGCAGTACGCAGCCCAACAACGCGGCGACTGGGTGAACAGAGGTAAAGCTACTGGTCGCCGCGTTCCTTTGCGCGCCGCATCGTTCGGAAGCGATCGAGGCTTCACGCTGCTCGAGCTGGTGATCACCATCACGGTATTGACCATCATGACGCTCGGCGTGATGCCGCTCGTAAAAGTCGCTGTGAAGCGCCAGAAGGAACAACAGCTGCGCGATACATTGAGACAGATGCGCATCGCGATCGACGAGTTTCATCGCGACACCGTGGGTATGGTGTGTGCTGGGCCTGGCATTGCCCCGCCGGCAGGGCCAAATCCCGGTCAACCGCCAGGAGTTGGCATTATCGATCCGCGCAGTAAAGTGGTGATCAGCGACTGCACGATCTTCGGCATCGACAATCCGGACCATTACCCGCCGGATCTCGACACACTCGTCGAGGGCGTCAACGTGATTCCCCGCGGCCAGGCGGGCGTCACGCCAGGCCGCGGCGTACCGGGTGTGAACGCGACGGATCTGACTAGCCAGGTATCGACGAAATTGAAAGTCTACATGCGGGGCATTCCCGTCGATCCAATGACGGGCAAGGCTGAGTGGGACCTGCGATCGTGTTACGACCCGGCGGATTCGACTTCCTGGGGCGGCGAGAACGTTTTCGACGTCCGCTCCAAGTCGAAAGAAAAAGCATTAAATGGAGAGCAGTACAGTGATTGGTAAGTTTCAAAAACGTGGTCCACGTTCATTCGCGGCGGCGGGTTTCACATTGCTCGAACTGATGATCGTGATCTCGATCGTCATCATTCTTGCCTCGATTGCGTTGCCGCAGTACCAGCGCACGATCATGCACACGCGTGAGACCGTGCTGCGCGACAACCTTTTCAAAATGCGTTCGCTGATAGACCAGTTCGCCGCAGACAAAGGACGGCTGCCCCAGTCGCTCGACGAGCTCGTCAGCGAAGGTTACATGCGCGAGGTCCCCGTCGATCCGATGACGGGACAGAAAGATTGGGCGCCGACGATGGGTGAAGATCCGAATTCGATCGACGGCGGTTCGGGTTTGACTGACATTCACAGCGCTTCCGCCGATACATCCTCCGAGGGAAACACCTACGCTGAATGGTGAGTCAGGTCTTGGGACTTAGGTCTTTGGTCTTTGCCAAGCCCTTGCCCGTCGCGCTGAAAGATTAAAACCAAGGCCTAAGACCAAAGACCCAAAGACCGAAGACCGAAAGATGCCCAACCTCGTTTCCAAACTCGTCAACCCCTGGTATCCAGCCACGGCGATCGGCCTCGAAAAAGGCGTCGCCTCCGTGGTCCATCTCGAACGGGCCAAAGACGGCAGCTCGCGTCTGCGCCGCGCGGCGACTTTCAATATCGCGGAGTCTCTCGTTCGTCCCAGCTTTGACGAACCAAACATCGAAGACCGCGCCCAACTCGCGACCGTGCTCAACGATCTCGCGGCGAGCGCCGGTCTTTTGAAGCAGAGGCGTTGGTCGCTGAGTTTGCCGGAAGCGACTACGCGCACGCTCGTCGTCACCGTCGACGGACACTCGCAATCCAACAGCGAGGTCCAGGAAGTGTTGACCTGGAAGATCGAGCGCGGCTTCGGCGCGTCGCTCGACGAGCTCTCTGTTTCGAGAGAACGCCTGACAAAAGATCCGCAGGGTCGCGAGCGTTACCTCGTGGTCGCCGTCAAGAAAGAGGTGCTGGCCGAGTACGAATCGGTGCTGGAGTCGCTGGGATGGCGGACGGGTCTGATTTTGCCGCGACATCTCGGCGAGGCCCAGTGGCTCGTGCGAAGCGGCGGCGCTGGCGATTCGCTGTTATTGAGCGGTTTCGGTCAGGGGTTCACCGGGGTCATTTTGCGCGACACGCACCCGCTCATCATCCGCACGGTAAACTGTGCGCCGGACGAGTTCGAGGACGAGTTCTATCGATTTCTGCTCTTTTATCGCGACCGCAGCACTCCGGAAGGCGTTGAAGACTCCGGCTCCAGATTGTCGCGCCTGATGGTCATGGGCGAGGGGATCACCCGCGAACGGGCCGGCGAGATCGTCAACGAGACCACCGGCGGCGATTTACGCCCGCTGGAAGCCCACGATCTGGGACTTCAGCTACCCAGCCGCGACTTCAGCTTCGACTCCATTGCTGCCCCTGCCGGTTTGGCCACTTTATCCTGGTAGTTTTCGGTAACTCATTGAAACAATCCGTGTTACTCAGACGTAACACCCCGGTATCATGAGTGTTGCCGCTTCCTCCGCAGCCCCGATTTTTGCCCGCGATTTTGCTTCGGTAGTCGACCGCGACCTGGTCGCAACCGCAGTCCGCGGCGTCGAAGGCAGCTTCGAAGAGCTCGTCCGCCGTTACCAGCGTCCGATCGCCGCCTACGTTTACCGCATGGTCGGTAACTACGAGTCGGCCCTCGACCTGACGCAGGAGATTTTCATCAAGGTCTACAGCTCGCTCGATCGCTACCGCGCCGAATTCAAGTTCTCCACCTGGATCTACAAAATCGCCCACAACGCCGCCGTCGATCATCTTCGCCGCACTGCAACGCGTGAACAGTCGCTCGTGGTCGGTCACGAAGGCGATCAGTTTGACTTGCCGATCGAGTCGGGCCGGTTGAGTCCGGAACAGGAGAGCGAACGACGTGAACGGCGAGTTGAGATCGAAACGGTTGTGCGGGCGCTGCCTTCGAACTATCGCGAACTGATCATCCTCCGTCACTCGCAGGACCTCAGCTACGAAGAGATCGTGGAAGTTACCGGACTGCCGTTGGGCACGGTCAAGAACCGGCTGTTTCGCGCACGCGAAATGATGCGGCAGCAGTTTGTCGAGAAGGGAATTACCGGGATTTAATGCCGACTGGCGATCCAAGAGAAATCTGTAAGAGAGATCTCGTCGCGGCTTACGTGGACGGGGAGCTCGACGCGGGCTTAACGGCGTTGTTCGATCAGCATGTCGAGACGTGTGCTGCGTGTCGCGCGGAGTTGCGGGCGCATCGCATGTTCGTTTGCGAGCTCGACGCCGCGTTAAGCGATAGCGTCGAGATTTCCGTGCCCGCTGGTTTTTCGAGAATGGTCGCGGCGGTTGCAACGACCGATATGCGAGGCGTTCGCACGCGGTCTGAAAATCGAAAGGCCGTTGTTATCTGTCTGCTACTCGCGCTTGGCGGGTTTGCTTTGATCGGCGCGACAGTGCGCGAGGCGATATTCGCTCTCGGCGAACGGTTTGTTGCCGGTGTTGTGAGCATCAGCGGGTTTTTGTCTGGTGTCGTTTACGACGCAGGCGCCGCGGTCGCGGTAGTTTTTGGAGTCTTGAGTAGGAAGCTGATCGTCGAAAGCGGTTCGTTGGTCCCACTCCTGGTCGTGCTTGTCGTCGCGGTTCTGGTTCTCTCACGCTTGATCTCCGATTACCATCGCACGGGTGCAACCGAGTAAGGGGGCAGGGGGCAACTCCGTTGGCAATGGTTATCATTCGCGCACAAGCCAACTTTCAAACTCATCTCCCACAAATCCCTGCCGCTCTCAGGAAATTCGGCTTCACCCGTCTCTTTGCGCTGTTCATTTGGCTGCTCGTCCTGATGAGCGCCGTTTACGCGCAGACTTCCACCGTTCCCACGGCCCGGGAAAAGGTGGTCCTCGTTAATAACGTCACCGACAGCACCGTCTTTGGAATAGGTAGCTCCGTGCATGTTACCGGCACGGTGAAGCAGGGAGCGATGTCCTTGGGCGGCGACGTGATCGTGGAAGGCGTCGTCGAAGGTGACGTGGCGTCGATCGGCGGCGACGTGATCCAGCGACCGGGATCGCGCATCGGCGGCGACGTGATCGTGCTCGGTGGGAGTTATTACGGCGACGCTTCAGCGCAACGCAATCCGGCGGCGAAGACGATCATGTACGCGGGTTACCAGCAGGAGCTGCGCGAAATGATGCGCGACCCGACGGGGTTGCTGGGGCCGCGCTGGTCTCCGACTTACCTCGGGACGAGACTGCTGGTCGTGCTCTTCTGGTTCATCGTTTCACTCGCGTTGACGGCGGTGATGCCCGGCACGATTAGCCGAGGCGTTGCGCGATTGCAGTTGACAAGTATTCGCGTGGGCGTAATCGGCGTCATCGGAGTCGTTGTTCTGTTCT